>NZ_JBFRDU010000003.1:0-233201 GCF_052113965.1 Rhizobium sp. RAF56 | reverse complement strand
GCACGGAAATGGTCATGCCTGGCGACAACGTCACGGTTGACGTCGAGCTGATCGTGCCGATCGCGATGGAAGAAAAGCTGCGCTTCGCTATCCGCGAAGGCGGCCGCACCGTCGGCGCCGGCATCGTCGCCTCGATCATCGAGTAATCTAAAGCCGGCCGCTTCATCTGGGGCGGCCTGCTCGATGACATTATTATGAAGCAGGCGGCTCTAGCCGCTTGCTTATTACAAAGAAATGTTGCAAATGGCGCGCGAGCGCGATTTGCGTGCGGCTTCGTGTATTCGAAGCAGTAACTAAAACTAACAATAAGGTGGGCTGAGGCCCGAAGACTAGATGGGGATGCCGAATTCCGGCGTCCTTCTCGATCTTTGATACCGGTGGTCCGCCTTAGGAAATACGAACAACCCGTGTCTTGCCTAAAGACACGCGAAGAACAAACACAAGGATAACGTCGAATGAACGGCCAAAATATCCGCATTCGCCTGAAGGCGTTCGATCACCGGATTCTCGATGCTTCTACGCGCGAGATCGTGTCGACGGCGAAGCGCACCGGTGCTAGCGTCCGGGGCCCCGTTCCGCTTCCGACCCGCATCGAGAAGTTTACGGTAAACCGGTCCCCGCACATCGACAAGAAGAGCCGCGAGCAGTTCGAGATGCGCACGCATAAGCGCCTTCTCGACATCGTTGACCCGACCCCGCAGACGGTAGACGCGCTGATGAAGCTCGATCTCGCCGCCGGTGTCGATGTTGAGATCAAGCTCTAAGACTTCGACGTCTTAGAGCTTAGTGAGAAGGATTGAACCGATGCGTTCAGGTGTGATTGCACAGAAGGTGGGAATGACCCGCGTCTATAACGACGCCGGCGAGCATGTCCCTGTGACAGTATTGCGTATGGAGGGCTGCCAAGTCGTTGCCCAGCGTACGGTTGAAAAGAATGGCTACACCGCAGTTCAGCTGGGTGCCGGCCAGGCGAAGGTCAAGAACACGTCTAAGGCGCTCCGCGGCCATTTCGCCGTCGCCAGCGTCGAGCCGAAGGCCAAGCTTCAGGAATTCCGCGTGTCGGAAGACAACCTGCTGGATGTTGGCACCGAGCTCAAGGCGGGTCATTTCTCGGCGGGCCAGCTCGTCGACGTGACCGGTACGACCATTGGTAAGGGCTTTGCCGGCGCCATGAAGCGTCATGGCTTCGGCGGTCTTCGCGCCACGCACGGTGTGTCGGTTTCGCACCGCTCGCACGGTTCGACCGGTTCGCGTCAGGACCCGGGCAAGGTTTTCAAGAACAAGAAGATGGCTGGCCACATGGGTCAGACCCGCGTTACGACGCAGAACCTCGAAGTGGTTTCGACCGACGAAGATCGTGGTCTGATCCTCATCAAGGGTGCGGTTCCCGGCTCCAAGGGTGCCTGGATCATCGTACGCGATGCCGTCAAGTCGGCAGCGAAGTAAGGGAGCCAAACCAATGGAATTGAACGTCAAGACCCTCGAGGGGAAAGACGCTGGGAAGGTTTCCCTTTCTGATGCGATTTTCGGCCTCGCCCCCCGCGAAGACATTCTTGCCCGCGTAATCCGCTGGCAGCTTGCCAAGAAGCAGCAGGGCACTCACCAGGCAAAGGGCCGCGCGGACGTTTCGCGCACCGGCGCCAAGATGTACAAGCAGAAGGGTACGGGCCGCGCTCGTCACCATTCGGCTCGCGCTCCGCAGTTCCGCGGCGGTGGTAAGGCTCATGGGCCGGTTGCCCGCAGCCATGAGCACGACCTTCCGAAGAAGGTTCGCGCCCTTGGCCTGCGTCACGCTCTCTCGGCCAAGATCAAGAGCGATGACGTCATCGTCATCGACAACCTGGTCGCTGCGGAAGCAAAGACCAAGGCACTGGCTTCCGTATTCGCGACGCTCGGCCTGACCAACGCGCTCTTCATCGGCGGCGCCGAACTTGATGGCAACTTCAAGCTCGCAGCCAAGAACATCCCGAATATCGATGTTCTGCCGATCCAGGGCATCAATGTTTACGACATCCTGCGTCGCGGCAAGCTCGTGCTTTCCAAGGCTGCGGTTGAAGCTCTAGAGGAGCGTTTCAAGTGACGGATCTTCGCCATTACGATGTGATCGTTTCTCCTGCGATCACCGAAAAGTCGACGCTGGTTTCGGAAAACAACCAGGTTGTCTTCAACGTTGCCAAGACCGCGACGAAGCCAGAAATCAAGGCTGCCGTCGAAGCGCTGTTCGGCGTCAAGGTCAAGGCCGTCAACACTCTGCTCCGCAAGGGCAAGACCAAGCGGTTCCGCGGTTTTGTCGGCAAGCAGAAGGACGTGAAGAAGGCTGTCGTGACGCTGGCTGAAGGCCAGACGATCGACGTCTCCACCGGTCTCTGAGGTATAAGAAAATGGCATTGAAAACATTCAATCCGACGACCCCGAGCCAGCGTCAGCTGGTCATCGTCGACCGCTCGGCCCTCTACAAGGGCAAGCCGGTCAAGGCCCTGACCGTTGGTCTGTCCAAGAGCGGCGGTCGTAACAACCTCGGCCGCATCACTGCCCGCTTCATCGGCGGCGGTCACAAGCGCACCTACCGCATCATCGACTTCAAGCGTCGCAAGTTTGACGTTGAAGGTACGGTTGCGCGTATCGAGTACGACCCGAACCGCACCGCGTTCATCGCACTCATCAGCTACGCAGATGGCGAGCAGGCCTATATCATCGCTCCGCAGCGTCTCGCTCCGGGCGACAAGGTCATCGCTTCTGAGAAGGCCGTCGACGTCAAGCCGGGCAACGCCATGCCGTTGCAGTACATTCCGGTCGGCTCGATCATCCACAACGTCGAGATGAAGCCTGGCAAGGGCGGTCAGATCGCACGTTCAGCCGGTTCCTACGCGCAGCTCGTCGGCCGCGACCAGGGCATGGCTATTCTTCGCCTGAATTCCGGCGAACAGCGTCTCGTACCGGGCAGCTGCCTGGCTTCGATCGGCGCCGTTTCGAACCCGGATCACGGCAACATCAACGACGGCAAGGCCGGTCGTACAGTTTGGCGTGGCAAGCGTCCGCATAACCGCGGTGTCGTCATGAACCCCGTCGACCATCCGCACGGCGGTGGTGAAGGCCGCACTTCGGGTGGTCGCCATCCTGTTTCTCCGTGGGGCAAGCCTACCAAGGGCAAGCGCACACGGTCCAACAAGGCGACCGACAAGTTCATTATGCGCTCGCGCCATCAGCGCAAGAAGTAAGAGAGGAAGTCTCAAGTGGCTCGTTCAGTATGGAAAGGTCCGTTTGTTGACGGCTATCTTCTCAAGAAGGCTGAGAAGGTTCGTGAAGGCGGACGTAACGAAGTAATCAAGATGTGGAGCCGTCGCTCCACCATCTTGCCGCAGTTCGTTGGCCTCACCTTCGGCGTCTACAACGGCAGCAAGCATATCCCGGTCAGCGTCAACGAAGACATGGTCGGTCACAAGTTCGGTGAGTTCGCCCCGACCCGCACCTACTATGGTCACGGCGCGGACAAGAAGGCGAAGAGGAAGTAACGATGGGCAAGGCAAAAACTGAACGCCGGCTCAAGGACAACGAAGCGCAGGCAGTCGCCCGTACGCTTCGCGTCAGCCCCCAGAAGCTTAACCTGGTTGCCGCGACGATCCGCGGCAAGAAGGTCGAGCGTGCACTCGCTGAGCTGGAGTTCTCCCGCAAGCGCATCGCAGGCGCCGTCAAGAAGACGCTGGAATCTGCGATCGCCAACGCCGAGAACAACCATGACCTCGACGTCGACTCGCTCGTCGTCGCCGAGGCCTATGTCGGCAAGTCGATCGTGATGAAGCGCTTCCACGCTCGTGGTCGTGGCCGCGCATCGCGCGTCGAAAAGCCGTTCGCGCACCTGACGATCGTCGTTCGCGAAGTCGAAGCCACTGAGGAGGCCGCATAATGGGTCAGAAAATCAATCCAATTGGTTTCCGTCTTGGCATCAACCGTACCTGGGATAGCCGCTGGTTCGCGGACAATGCCGAGTATGGTCAGCTGCTTCACGAAGACCTGAAGATGCGCAAGTTCGTGATGAGCGAACTGAAGCAGGCCGGTATTTCCAAGGTCGTGATCGAACGTCCGCACAAGAAGTGCCGCGTGACGATCCACTCGGCTCGTCCGGGCCTGATCATCGGCAAGAAGGGCGCAGACATCGACAAGCTCCGCAAGAAGCTGTCGGAAATGACGAATTCCGAAACGCACCTCAACATCGTCGAAGTGCGTAAGCCGGAAATCGACGCGACGCTGGTAGCCCAGTCGATCGCACAGCAGCTCGAGCGCCGCGTGGCTTTCCGCCGCGCCATGAAGCGCGCCGTTCAGTCCGCGATGCGTCTTGGCGCCGAAGGCATCAAGATCACCTGCGCTGGCCGTCTCGGCGGTGCTGAAATCGCGCGTACGGAATGGTACCGCGAAGGTCGCGTTCCGTTGCACACGCTGCGCGCCGACATCGACTACGGTACGTCCGAAGCGGAAACCGCTTTCGGCATCTGCGGCATCAAGGTCTGGATCTTCAAGGGCGAAATCCTTGAACACGATCCGATGGCCTCCGAGCGCCGCGCACTCGAAGGTGACGCTCAGGGTCCGGCAAGCCGTGACCGCGATCGCCGCCGCGAAAACGCATAAGTTCGGAGAATTAGAAAATGTTGCAGCCAAAGCGTACGAAGTACCGAAAGCAATTCAAGGGCCGCATCAAGGGCGTCGCCAAGGGTGGTTCTGACCTCGCATTCGGCGAATTCGGTCTTAAGGCTCAGGAGCCGAACCGCGTCAATGCACGCGAGATCGAAGCGGCCCGCCGCGCGATCACGCGCTACATGAAGCGCGCCGGCCGTGTATGGATCCGCGTGTTCCCGGACGTTCCGGTAACCGCAAAGCCGACCGAAGTCCGCATGGGTAAAGGTAAGGGCTCTGTCGAATACTGGGCATGCAAGGTCAAGCCAGGCCGCATGATGTTCGAGATCGACGGTGTCAGCGAAGAAATCGCTCGCGAAGCGCTTCGCCTGGGCTCTGCTAAGCTCTCGGTCAAGACGCGCTTCGTTCAGCGCATTGCAGAGTAAGGAGCAAGGCACATGAAAGCCGAAGAAGTTCGCGGCCTCACGGCCGACCAGCTCAAGGACAAGCTTGCCGACCTGAAGAAGGAGCAGTTCAACCTGCGCTTCCAGAAGGCGACCGGCCAGCTTGAGAAGTCCTCGCGCATCGACGAAGTCCGCAAGGACATCGCCCGCGTGAAAACCATTGCCCGCCAGAAGGCGGCAGAAGCAAAGGCCTAAAGGAAGAAAAATATGCCGAAGCGCATTCTGCAGGGCGTCGTGGTCAGCGACAAGAACGAGAAGACTGTTGTGGTTCGGGTCGAGCGCCGCTTTGCGCACCCGCTGCTCCAGAAGACGGTTCGTCGTTCCAAGAAGTACAAGGCTCACGACGAAAACAATCAGTACAAGATCGGCGACGTCGTTTCCATCGAGGAATGCGCTCCGATCTCCAAGGACAAGCGCTGGACGGTCGTTGCCGCCCAGGCGAAGTAAAGAGAATTTCACGCGAGGCCTTGCGTCTCGCGGAAATATCTGTATGAAGCAGCGTCAGAACGCTCGACTGCCGGGCGTTCTTTTGCTTTGAGCGCACGGAAGGTCCCATCAGGGAAACCGCCCTGTCACGATCTTACCCGCGCTAGTCAAGCTATTGCCATGTCTGTTCCTGCCCATGCGGCGGGACAGGGAGGCTGACAATTTTCCATGCCGGAGTAGGGGGCCAAGGGCCCAACCGCGCCGGTTACAACAAGAAGGCGACCTGACATGATTCAGATGCAAACAAACCTCGACGTGGCGGATAATTCCGGCGCACGTCGTGTCATGTGCATCAAGGTGCTGGGCGGCTCGAAGCGCAAGTACGCTTCGATCGGCGACGTTATCGTCGTCTCGATCAAGGAAGCGATCCCGCGCGGCCGTGTGAAGAAGGGTGACGTGATGAAGGCGGTTGTCGTTCGCACCGCCAAGGACATCCGTCGTCCGGATGGCAGCGTCATCCGTTTCGACACCAACGCAGCAGTCCTCATCGACAACAAGAAAGAGCCGATCGGCACCCGTATCTTCGGACCGGTTCCGCGCGAACTTCGCGCCAAGAACCACATGAAGATCATCTCGCTGGCTCCCGAAGTACTGTAAGGAGCGGAAGCGATGCAAAAGATCCGTAAAGGCGACAAGGTCGTCATTCTCGCCGGCAAGGACAAGGGCCGTACCGGTGAAGTTATCCAGGTTATGCCGAAGGAAGACCGTGCGGTCGTTCGTGGCGTCAACGTCGTCAAGCGCCACCAGCGCCAGACCCAGACGCAGGAAGCCGGCATCATCAGCAAGGAAGCCTCGCTTCACCTGTCCAACGTTGCGATCATCGACAAGGACGGCAAGCCGACCCGCGTCGGTTTCAAGGTCGTGGACGGTAAGAAGGTGCGTGTGGCAAAGCGTTCGGGAGATGTGATCGATGGCTGAGGCAAAGTACGAGCCGCGGCTCAAGAAGGAATATATCGAGCGCATCCGCGCGGCGCTGCGGGAGAAGTTCTCCTACAGCAACGAAATGCAGATCCCCAAGCTCGACAAGATCGTCATCAACATGGGCGTGGGTGAGGCAACTGCCGACTCCAAGAAGCCCACCGTTGCTGCTGCCGATCTCGCAGCGATCGCCGGCCAGAAGCCGGTCATCACTCACGCACGTAACTCCATCGCTGGCTTCAAGGTCCGCGAAAATATGCCGATCGGCGCGAAGGTCACCCTGCGCGGCGCCCGCATGTACGAGTTCCTGGATCGCCTGGTCAACATCGCGCTTCCGCGCGTTCGCGACTTCCGCGGCCTGAACCCGAAATCCTTCGACGGCCGTGGCAACTTCGCCATGGGCATCAAGGAGCACATTGTGTTCCCAGAAATCAACTACGACAAGGTTGATCAGATGTGGGGCATGGACATCATCGTTTGCACGACGGCAAACACGGACGACGAAGCACGGGCTCTGCTGACAGAGTTCAACTTCCCTTTCCGTCAGTAACCGTAACGACGAGCGTAGAAAAGGAACTCCGATATGGCGAAGACAAGCGCAGTCGAAAAGAACAAGCGCCGCCGCAAGACCGTCGCCAACCAGTCCGCGAAGCGCGCTGAGTTGAAGGCGATCATCATGAACCAGTCGCTTTCGATCGAAGATCGCTTCAAGGCTACCTTGAAGCTCGCTTCGCTCCCCCGCGATGGATCGAAGACCCGCGTCCGTAACCGTTGCGAAGTCTCCGGTCGTCCGCGCGCCTATTACCGCAAGCTCAAGATGTCGCGTATTGCGCTACGTGAACTAGGCAATTTCGGCAAGGTGCCGGGCATCGTTAAGTCGAGCTGGTAAGGAGCAGGACAGATGACTATGACTGATCCGTTGGGCGATATGCTCACCCGTATCCGCAACGGCGCTTCCCGTCGCAAGTCGTCGGTTTCGACGCCTGCTTCCAAGCTCCGTGAGCGTGTTCTCGATGTTCTCCAGGCTGAAGGCTACATCCGTGGCTATTCCGTTGTCGATTTCGGCAATGGCAAGTCTGAGCTCAGCATCGAACTCAAGTACTATGAAGGCGCATCGGTGATCCGTGAGATCGGCCGTGTGTCCAAGCCGGGCCGCCGAGTTTATGTCTCGGTTAAGTCCATCCCGCAGGTCGCGAACGGCCTCGGCATCACCATCCTTTCGACTCCGAAGGGTGTGATGGCCGATCACCAGGCTCGTGAACAGAATGTTGGTGGCGAGGTTCTCTGCTCGGTCTTCTAAGATCGGACAGAGATCTCCCCTCGAAACAGACAGGTTTGAAAAAATGTCTCGTATCGGTAAGAAGCCCGTTCAGGTACCTGCAGGAATCACGGCCACGATTGATGGCCAGAAGGTGACTGCCAAGGGCCCGAAGGGCGAGCTGTTCTTCGTCGCTAACGACGAAGTCGGCCTCAAGCTCGAAAACAACGCGGTTCTCGTAACGCCGCTCAACGACAGCAAGGATGCTCGCGCAAAGTGGGGCATGTCCCGCACGATGATCGAGAACATCTTCAAGGGCGTCAAGGACGGCTACGAGCGCAAGCTCGAAATCAGCGGCGTCGGCTACCGTGCTGCCCTGCAGGGCAAGAACCTGCAGTTGGCACTCGGCTTCAGCCACGACGTGGTCTATGAGCCGCCGGTCGGTATCTCGATCGCTGTGCCGAAGCCGACGGAAATCGTCGTCACCGGCATCGACAAGCAGCAGGTCGGCCAGGTTGCCGCGGAAATCCGCGAATACCGTGGCCCCGAGCCCTACAAGGGCAAGGGTGTTAAGTATGCCGGCGAGCGGATCGTCCGCAAAGAAGGCAAGAAGAAGTAAGGATCACGCGAAATGGCTAGCAGGAAAGAAACACTTGCACGTCGCGCCAACCGCGTGCGCCGTCAAATCAAGTCGGTGGCCAACGGCCGTCCGCGCCTGTCGGTTCATCGCTCGTCGAAGAACATCTACGTTCAGGTTATCGATGACGTGGCCGGCAAGACGCTTGCGTCCGCCTCCACCCTCGACAAGGACCTGCGCGGTTCTCTGAAGACCGGTGCCGATACCGCAGCTGCCGCTGCTGTTGGCAAGCTCGTTGCCGAGCGCGCCTCCAAGGCCGGTGTCAAGGAAGTGGTTTTCGACCGCGGCGCCTTCATCTTTCACGGCCGCATCAAGGCTCTCGCCGATGCAGCCCGCGAAGGCGGTCTGAGCTTCTAAGTAAGTTTCCGGCCGGATCCTTGAGATCCGGCCGGATTTCACCGGGCCGCAAACGCTTCCAGTTGGAAGGCCGGTGCGGTCCATTTGTTGTTTGCCCGTTGCACCCGGAAAAGAAAAAGGAAAAGGACAATGGCACAAGAAAGAAGAGGCTCGCGCGACGATCGCCAGAGCCGCGAGGAGCGCGACAGCGAATTCGTTGACAAGCTCGTCGCCATCAACCGCGTCGCCAAGGTCGTCAAGGGCGGCCGTCGTTTCGGTTTTGCCGCTCTCGTCGTCGTCGGCGACCAGAAGGGCCGCGTTGGTTTCGGTCATGGCAAGGCACGCGAAGTGCCGGAAGCCATCCGCAAGGCTACCGAAGCCGCCAAGCGCGAACTGATCTTCGTACCGCTGCGTGACGGCCGTACGCTGCACCACGACATCCATGGCCGCCACGGCGCCGGTAAGGTGCTGCTGCGTTCTGCCAAGGCCGGTACCGGTATCATCGCCGGCGGTCCGATGCGTGCCGTATTCGAAACGCTCGGCGTTCACGACGTCGTTGCCAAGTCGACCGGTTCGTCGAACCCGTACAACATGGTTCGCGCCACGTTCGACGCTCTGAAGCACCAGGTTCACCCGAAGGACATCGCAGCTCAGCGCGGCATCAAGTATGCAACGCTTCAGGCTCGTCGTAGCGCCTCCGGCAACGCCTCTGAAGAATAAGAGGAGTCTGACCTATGGCGAAGACCAAGAAAGCCGAAGCAAAGACGGTCACCGTCGAACAGATCGGTAGCCCCATCCGCCGTCCGGCCGTACAGCAGCAGACGCTGATCGGCCTGGGCCTCAACAAGATGCACCGCCGCCGCACGCTGGAGGATACTCCGTCTGTTCGTGGCATGATCCGCGCTGTGCAGCATCTCGTTCGCGTCGTCGACGAGAAGTAAGCCGGAGGATAGTTTCATGAAATTGAATGAAATCACCGACAACGAAGGTTCGACCCACAGCCGCAAGCGCCTTGGCCGTGGTATCGGCTCGGGCAAGGGCAAGACCGGTGGTCGCGGCGTGAAGGGTCAGAAGTCCCGTTCCGGCGTTGCCATCAACGGTTTCGAAGGCGGTCAGATGCCTATCTACCGTCGTCTGCCGAAGCGCGGCTTCAACAACATCTTCGCATCTGACTATGTCGTCGTTTCGCTGGCTCGCCTCCAGGCTGCCGTCGATGCCGGCAAGCTCGATGCCAAGGCAACGGTCGACGCCGCAGCCCTCAAGGCCGCCGGCGTTATCCGCCGCATCAAGGATGGCGTTCGCGTCCTCTCTGACGGCGAACTGAAGGCTAAGCTGACGCTGGAAGTTGCCGGTGCCTCGAAGTCCGCGGTTGAAAAGATCGAGAAGGCTGGCGGTACCGTCAAGCTTCTTGCTGCAGCCGCAGAATAATCTGACTATATATCGCCCGGGGTGCTTCACACCGGGCGATTTTGCTCCCATATGTGAGCCTCACAAAACCTGAACGACGCGTCCGCGTCCTTCCGGGTCATAACGGGAACCCAGGGTGAGGCATCGGATTGCACCGCAATCCGCGCGACGCCCTGCTTGATCAATTTTTATACTGATTTCGGAACCGGCCGATTTGTCCGGAATTGGTATCGCGGAGAATCGCATGGCATCTGCAGCGGAACAGTTGGCGTCCAACCTCAATTTTTCGACCTTCGCTAAAGCCGAGGATTTGAAGAAGCGCCTGTGGTTCACCCTCGGCGCTCTCCTCGTTTATCGCTTGGGCACCCATATCCCGCTGCCGGGCCTGAACCCGGAAGCCTATGCCCAGGCCTTCAAGGGCCAGGCAGGCGGCATTCTCGGCCTCTTCAACATGTTCTCGGGCGGCGCCGTGCAGCGCATGGCGATCTTCGCCCTCGGCATCATGCCTTACATTTCCGCTTCGATCATCGTGCAGCTCATGACCTCGGTCGTACCGGCGCTCGAGAACCTGAAGAAGGAAGGCGAGCAGGGCCGCAAGATCATCAACCAGTACACGCGCTACGGCACCGTATTGCTCGGCGCATTGCAGGCCTATGGCATCTCCGTGGGACTGGAGAGCGGCAGCGGGCTTGTCGTTGATCCGGGCTGGTTCTTCCGAATTTCTACCGTCATCACGCTGCTCGGCGGCACGATGTTCCTGATGTGGCTCGGCGAGCAGATCACGTCGCGCGGTATCGGCAACGGCATTTCGCTGATCATCTTTGCCGGCATCGCGGCCGGCCTTCCGCAGGCCCTTGCCGGGACGCTCGAACTTGGCCGCACCGGCGCGCTGTCGACCGGCCTCATTCTTGTCGTGCTGTTGGTGGCGATCGGCGTCATCGGCCTGATCGTCTTTGTCGAGCGTGCGCAGCGACGCCTTTTGATCCAGTATCCGAAGCGCCAGGTCGGCAACCGCATGTTCCAGGGCGACACCTCGCACCTGCCGCTGAAACTCAACACTTC
This sequence comes from Rhizobium sp. RAF56, assembly GCF_052113965.1. NCBI lineage: Bacteria > Pseudomonadati > Pseudomonadota > Alphaproteobacteria > Hyphomicrobiales > Rhizobiaceae > Rhizobium > Rhizobium sp. RAF56. The sequence goes on along the minus strand of NZ_JBFRDU010000003.1, from coordinate 222,025 downwards.
GGGCGTTATCCCGGCGATCTTCGCGTCTTCGTTGCTGCTGTTGCCGGCAACGATCGCGGGCTTTGCCAACAACGCTGCGATGCCCGGTTGGGCGACGGCCATCGTTGCCTCGCTTGGCCACGGCCGTCCGCTCTACATGGTGCTCTACGCGCTGATGATCGCCTTCTTCGCGTTCTTCTACACCGCGATCGTGTTCAATCCGAAGGACACCGCGGACAATCTGAAGAAGCATGGGGGCTTTATCCCCGGCATCCGCCCCGGTGACCGCACCGCCGAATATATCGATTACGTGCTGACGCGAATCACGGTGATCGGCGCGATCTATCTCGTATTTGTCTGCATCCTGCCTGAGATCCTCGTATCCCAGACCGGTATTCCGTTAGCCCTTGGTGGCACTTCGCTTTTGATCGTGGTTAGCGTAACGCTGGACACGGTGGCACAGATTCAGGGTCATCTGATCGCACAGCAGTACGAAGGCCTGATCAAGAAGTCGAAACTGCGGGGAGGGAAGCGGGGGAGATGAGACTAATACTTTTGGGGCCGCCGGGCGCGGGTAAGGGGACCCAAGCTCAGCGAATCGTGGAGAAGAACGGCATTCCGCAGCTCTCCACGGGTGACATGCTTCGGGCGGCGGTTACCGCCGGGACCGAAGTCGGCAAGCGGGCCAAGGCGGTAATGGACGCCGGCAAGCTTGTTTCGGACGAGATCGTCAACGCGATCGTTTCCGAGCGGATCGACCAGCCGGATTGCGCGCGAGGCTTCATCCTCGACGGCTTTCCGCGCACGCTCGTGCAGGCGGATGCGACCGAGGCGATGCTGAAGGCCAAGGGAATTGCGCTTTCAGCCGTGATCGAGATCAAGGTGGACGACGCCGTTCTCGCTGATCGTGTTTCGGGCCGCTATACCTGCGCCAATTGCGGCGCGGGCTATCACGACCAAAACCTCAGGCCGAAGGTCGAGGGGGTCTGCGACCGCTGCGGTTCCACGCATTTCAAGCGCCGCGCCGACGACAACCGCGACACCGTGGTGACCCGTCTGCAGGCGTACTACAAGGAAACCTCGCCGCTCATTGGCTACTACTATGCCAAGGGCAAGCTTCATTCCGTTGATGGCATGGCCGATATCGACCATGTGACGGCGGATATCGAGGCTATCCTCGCAAAGCTGTGAGCATCTACCGCCTCGCGGCCAAATGCGAGGCGTCAAACACCCTGGCACCGCAAAGATCAGCTGGAAACCAGCAGGGCTTTGGAGTGTTAAAATAACTTGCTGGAGCGGTTGCTTTTTTGCGCTGATTCCGTTAAACACCGCGCCAACTCGCGACATACCATGCGATCGGCGCGGATTTCCGCAAGGAAGTCCGGTTCGGTCGTTTTGACATGTTACGGACACAAACTTGAACAGGCGGCCTTAAGGGTCGGCATAACGAAGACCTTTGCCGCACGGCAAATGGAACGCAAGGAGAATAGGCGTGGCACGTATCGCTGGCGTCAACATCCCGACTGCAAAGCGCGTTGTAATCGCGCTTCGTTACATTCACGGGATCGGACCGAAGTTTGCAAATGAAATCTGCGAAAAGGTTGGCATCCCGGCTGAGCGCCGCGTCCACCAGCTGACGGACGCTGAAGTCCTGCAGATTCGCGAAACCATCGACCGCGACTACCAGGTCGAAGGTGATCTGCGTCGCGATACCGCGATGAACATCAAGCGTCTGATGGACCTTGGCTGCTACCGCGGCCTGCGCCATCGCCGCGGCCTTCCGGTCCGCGGTCAGCGCACGCACACCAATGCCCGCACCCGCAAGGGTCCGGCAAAGGCGATTGCTGGTAAGAAGAAGTAATCTCCGGGAAACCGGGTGGGGGAGGCTGGCGGTCCGCTGGCCTCTTTTGAGTTTGGCAGGCGGCTCTGTGGGCCTTTTGCCGGTGTAGCCGCTGGTATTACGGCGGTGAAGAGATCCAGGAAAGGAATACCCATGGCTAAGGAAGCCGTCCGCGTTCGCCGTCGCGAGCGCAAGAACATCTCGTCGGGTGTCGCTCACGTCAACTCGACCTTCAACAACACGATGATCACCATCACCGACGCTCAGGGCAATGCGATTGCCTGGTCGTCCGCTGGTGCCAAGGGTTTCAAGGGCTCGCGCAAGTCGACCCCGTTTGCCGCCCAGATCGCCGCTGAAGACTGCGCCAAGAAGGCCCAGGAACATGGCATGAAGTCGCTGGAAGTCGAAGTTTGCGGCCCGGGTTCGGGTCGTGAGTCCGCTCTGCGCGCGCTCCAGGCTGCCGGTTTCATGATCACGTCCATCCGCGACGTGACCCCGATCCCGCACAATGGTTGCCGCCCGCGCAAGAAGCGCCGCGTCTGATCATCGCCATACATGGCATCGGTGAGCGCGCGAGCGCTCCTCCCGGTGCTTCTCAAGCTCGGTTGCCACGATTGGATAGTGGCAACGAACGGAAGGCAAGAATATGATTCAGAAAAACTGGCAGGAACTGATCAAGCCGAACAAGGTCGAGTTCACGTCCAATGGCCGCGCCAAGGTAAGCCTTATCGCAGAGCCGCTTGAGCGTGGCTTTGGTCTGACCCTCGGCAACGCGCTTCGCCGCGTTCTGCTGTCGTCGCTGCGCGGTGCCGCTGTGACGGCGGTGCAGATCGACGGCGTGCTGCATGAGTTCTCCTCGATCCCGGGCGTTCGCGAGGACGTGACCGACATCGTGCTCAACATCAAGGAAATCGCCATCAAGATGGATGGCGATGACGCCAAGCGTATGGTCGTGCGCAAGCAGGGACCCGGCGTTGTAAAGGCTGGCGACATCCAGACGGTCGGCGATATCGAAATTCTCAATCCCGAGCATGTCATCTGCACGCTCGACGAGGGTGCCGAGATCCGTATGGAGTTCACGGTCAACAACGGCAAGGGTTATGTCCCGGCTGAACGTAACCGCGCTGAAGATGCTCCGATCGGTCTTATCCCGGTCGACAGCCTCTACTCGCCTGTCAAGAAGGTATCCTACCGCGTTGAAAACACGCGCGAAGGCCAGGTTCTTGACTACGACAAGCTGACCATGGCGATCGAAACCGATGGCTCGATCACCGGCGAAGACGCGGTTGCTTTCGCGGCGCGCATTCTCCAGGACCAGCTCGGTGTATTCGTCAACTTCGACGAGCCGCAGAAGGAAACCGAAGAAGAGGCAGTTACCGAACTCGCCTTCAACCCGGCGCTCCTCAAGAAGGTGGACGAGCTCGAATTGTCCGTTCGTTCGGCAAATTGCCTGAAGAACGACAACATCGTCTACATCGGCGACCTCATTCAGAAGACCGAAGCAGAAATGCTCCGTACGCCGAACTTTGGTCGCAAGTCGCTGAACGAAATCAAGGAAGTTCTCGCTTCCATGGGCCTGCACCTCGGCATGGAAGTGCCGGCATGGCCGCCCGAGAACATCGAAGATCTCGCCAAGCGCTACGAAGACCAGTACTAAACAACAAAAAGGCAGGTTTTGACTGCCTTTCCCCGTCAAACAGCAGGCAAATCGCCTGCATGTGCCAGGAAACGGCAGGCCCGAACGAAAGGGCACCTGCGATAAAGGAGAATAGCAATGCGCCATGGTAAAGCCGGCCGCAAGCTGAATAGAACTGCAAGCCATCGCAAGGCGATGTTCGCCAACATGGCGGCTTCGCTCATCACCCACGAGCAGATCGTTACGACCCTGCCGAAGGCCAAGGAAATCCGTCCGATCGTCGAGAAGCTCGTCACGCTCGGCAAGCGCGGCGACCTGCACGCCCGTCGTCAGGCCATCTCGCAGATCCGTGACGTTGCCGTCGTCTCGAAGCTGTTCGACGCGATCGCAACCCGCTACGCCACCCGCAACGGCGGCTACCTGCGTATCATGAAGGCCGGCTTCCGCCAGGGCGACAACGCCGCCATGGCTGTCGTCGAGTTCGTCGAACGCGACACCTTCGCCAAGGGCGCAGCCGACAAGGCCCGCGTAGCAGCCGAAGAAGAAGCCGCAGCCGCTTAAGGCTCGGGTTTCCCGCGAATAGCTAAAGGCCGGACGAGCGATCGTCCGGCCTTTCTGGTGTTCGGGCTACACTTACCGTCGAAGTCTGAAGCGCTCATCGACGCCGCTTTGTAACAGAGTCAGACCTGAAATCATCGATGGCCAAGTGCGCGTCTCCGCCGGCGTACCGGATTCGGCTCGACTGATAGTGACAGTCACGGCCGATTGGATTAGGACAATGCCGAAAAGCACGGGATTTGCCCTCATTTCGGCGATAGGCGCACGCCGTCGGCATCCCATTCCACGACGTCGAGGAAGACACCATGCCAGCTTATCGTTCGAGAACCACGACCCATGGCCGCAACATGGCGGGTGCGCGAGGACTTTGGCGCGCGACGGGCATGAAGGATTCGGATTTCGGCAAGCCGATCATCGCGGTGGTGAACTCGTTCACACAGTTCGTGCCGGGTCACGTTCACCTGAAAGATCTCGGCCAGCTGGTGGCCCGCGAAATCGAAGCGGCCGGTGGTGTCGCCAAGGAGTTCAACACGATCGCCGTTGACGATGGCATCGCCATGGGTCACGACGGCATGCTCTATTCGCTGCCATCGCGCGAAATCATCGCCGACTCGGTCGAATATATGGTCAACGCCCACTGCGCCGATGCGATGGTCTGCATTTCAAACTGCGACAAGATTACGCCCGGCATGCTGAATGCCGCGATGCGCCTCAATATCCCGGCCGTCTTCGTCTCCGGTGGGCCGATGGAGGCCGGCAAGGTGGTGCTGCATGGCAAGACCCACGCGCTCGACCTGATCGACGCCATGGTCGCGGCTGCCGACGACAAGATGACGGACGAGGAAGTGAACGTCATCGAGCGCTCGGCCTGTCCGACCTGCGGATCCTGCTCCGGCATGTTCACGGCCAATTCGATGAACTGCCTCACCGAAGCGCTTGGCCTGTCGCTGCCCGGCAACGGCTCGACGCTCGCCACGCATGCGGACCGCAAGCGTCTGTTCGTCGAGGCTGGTCATCTGATCGTCGATCTCGCTCGGCGCTACTACGAGCAGGAGGATGCAAGCGTCCTGCCGCGCAACGTCGCCACCAAGCAGGCTTTCGAGAATGCCATGGCGCTCGACATCGCCATGGGCGGTTCGACCAATACCGTGCTGCATATTCTCGCCGCCGCCTATGAGGGCGACGTCGATTTCACCATGGACGATATCGACCGCCTGTCGCGCAGGGTGCCGTGCCTGTCCAAGGTCGCGCCCGCCAAGAGCGACGTTCACATGGAAGACGTCCACCGCGCCGGCGGCATCATGTCGATCCTCGGCGAGCTGGAAAAGGGCGGTTTGCTCAACCGCGATTGTTCGACGGTGCATGCCGAAACGCTCGGCGACGCCATCGACCGCTGGGACATCACCCGCACCAACAGCGAGACGGTGCGCAGTTTCTATCGCGCAGCGCCCGGCGGCATCCCGACCCAGGTTGCCTTCAGCCAGGCGGCTCGCTGGGACGAGCTCGATACCGACCGCGTCGGCGGCGTCATCCGCTCTGTCGAGCATCCGTTCTCGAAGGATGGCGGCCTTGCGGTTCTCAAGGGCAATATCGCCCTTGACGGCTGCATCGTGAAGACGGCCGGCGTCGACGAATCGATCCTGAAGTTTACCGGCCCGGCACGCGTCTTCGAAAGCCAGGATGCCGCCGTGAAGGCGATCCTCGCCAACGAGATCGTCGCTGGCGACGTCGTCGTCATCGTCTATGAAGGCCCTAAGGGTGGTCCGGGCATGCAGGAAATGCTCTATCCAACGAGCTACCTGAAGTCGAAGGGCCTCGGAAAGGCCTGCGCGCTTGTAACCGACGGCCGTTTCTCCGGCGGCACGTCGGGCCTCTCGATCGGCCATTGCTCGCCGGAAGCAGCCAACGGCGGCCTGATCGGCCTCGTGCGCGAGGGTGATACGATCGAGATCGACATCCCGAACCGGACGATCAACCTCAAGGTTTCCGAAACCGAGCTTGACGCGCGCCGCAAGGCACAGGACGCGCTCGGCTGGAAGCCCTCGGCGCCGCGCAAGCGCAACGTCACGACGGCGCTGAAAGCCTACGCCGCTTTCGCCGCCAGCGCCGACAAGGGTGCGGTGCGCCTTCTGCCGGAGTAACCTTGGCCTTTGCGGTCTTGTCTTTGGCCTCGTTCCTCTCCCCGGCGCGGGGCGGGCGAAGATCCGTGGTTTGCGTTAAGAGCGGCCTATCGCCTATCTTGCTATATCGAGGGCGTCGTTTCGTTATGCCGAAAAGGATACGAGCCCGGCGGCCCGCCTTGCCGTTTCCTCTGGCCGGATTGATTGGCCTTGAGGTGTCCGCCGGAGCTTAAAGCGGCCTGCCGATCATTTTATAGGTCTCGCCAAGTTGTTTGATCCGCTCCTCGTAGGCAGTCTTGAGGCAGGCCGTATCGGCTTCGCACGCTTGCCGTTTCTTCAGCCAGGCCGATTGCTCATCCTTCAAGGCGCCGCGCGCGCCCATCGCGAGCAGCCCTGAGAGCAAATCGAACGTGGTGACCATCTTCACATCGGCATCGTTGAGAGAGCGGTTGTCGCAGATGGCTTTTTCATCCGCCTGGAGGTTTGCCGCGTCGCAATCGAAGCTGGCGGCATAGGCGGGCGCTGGACTGAAGCCGATCATCGCGATCAACGGGGAGATGAGGATGAAGCCGCTTAAGCCCGCAAAGCGCGTCAATGTTCTCAGGCGTTGGTTGTAGATCATCCATTCATCCTTCGGTTTGGCGTCCAGCGTCTCCGACCGGAGACTTTGCGTGTTAGTGTTGCAAAACGAGTGATCACGCTCTTTTGTTCATTTCGGGGGCTTTTGGCCGCAGCTTGCAGGTCTTGATCCTTCACTGTTCCGCCCTCTTTTCTTTCTAGCGTCCGGCGTTACAACGTTGCTTCAACAGGTTTTCTCAAGGGTATCTGAATGCATGCTTTCCTGAGACGCGCCGTCGTTCCGATGGTTGCCGTATTGGTCCTTTCCCCGCTGCCCGCCCGTGCGGAGACGGCGAAGGCCGTTCCGCAGAGCCAGATGGAGATGCAGCTGTCGTTTGCGCCGCTCGTCAAGCAGACGGCAGGCGCCGTGGTCAACGTCTATGCCGAGCGGCAGGTGCAGAAGCGCTCGCCATTCGCGGGCGATCCGTTCTTCGAGCAGTTCTTCGGCCAGCAGATGCCGAATCGTACCGAGAAGCAGGCATCCCTCGGTTCGGGCGTCATCGTCGAGGCGAACGGCACCGTCGTCACCAATAATCACGTCATCGACGGTGCAGACAACATCAAGGTGGCACTCTCGGATGGGCGCGAGTACCCTTGCAAGGTGGTGTTGAAGGATGATCGCGTCGATCTCGCGGTGCTGAAGATCGACGCCAAGGACACGTTTGAGGCGCTGCCGATCGGCAATTCCGACGTCGTCGAGGTGGGCGATCTGGTGCTTGCGATCGGAAATCCCTTCGGCGTCGGCCAGACGGTGACGAGCGGCATCGTCTCGGCGCTGGCTCGCAACCAGGTAAAGAACGAGGTCGGCTTTTTCATCCAGACCGACGCGGCGATCAATCCCGGCAATTCGGGCGGCGCACTTATGAACACCAAGGGCGAGCTGATCGGCCTCAACACGGCGATATTCTCTCAAGGGGGCGGTTCGAACGGTGTCGGGTTCGCGATTCCCGCCAATCTTGTTCGCGTATTTTTGGCGGCGGCCGACCGGGGCGACAAGAGTTTTGTCCGGCCCTATATCGGCGCTTCTTTCGAGCCGGTGACGTCCGAGGTCGCCGATGCCCTCGGCCTCAAAAGAGTGCGCGGTGCGTTGGTGACACGCGTTACCGAGGGCGGCCCGGCCGCTGTGGCGGGTCTGAAGCCGGGTGAGGTGGTGATGGCGCTAAACGGTATCCCGGTCGAGCATCCGGACGCGCTCGGTTATCGGCTGACCACCGCCGGTCTCGGCGCGACTGTCTCCCTGACGGTGTTGAACAACGGCAAGGAACATGAGGACAAGCTGACGCTTGCCAGTGCGCCCGAAACGCAGCCACGCGAGGAAAAGCTGATCTCGGGCAACAATCCGTTCGCGGGCGCGACGGTTGCCAATCTCTCGCCGCGCGTGGCGGACGAACTCCATATGTCGACCGACGCGACGGGCGTCGTGGTCGAGCGCCTGAAGCCGGAATCGCCTGCCGAGCATCTCGGCTTTGCCGCGAAGGACATCATCGTATCCGTCAACGGCGTCGAGATAACCTCGACGAATACGCTGCAATCCGTGGTCAAGGAGACACCTGAGTTCTGGCGTGTCGAGATCGAGCGCGACGGTCAACGCATCAGGCAGTTTTTCCGATGAGCAACGATCTCTTCGCGCCCCGAGTTCCCGAGGATGTCGCCAACCGGCGGCCCCTGGCCGATCGCCTGCGGCCGCAATCGCTTGGCGAGGTCACCGGCCAGCCTCACCTCACCGGCGAAGACGGGGCGCTGAAGAGGATGATCGAGTCCGGTTCTCTGGGATCGATGATCTTTTGGGGACCGCCCGGCACCGGCAAGACGACGGTGGCGCGGCTTCTCTCGGGCGAAGCGGGCCTTGCCTTCGAACAAATCTCGGCAATTTTCTCCGGTGTCGCCGATCTGAAGAAGGTTTTCGAAGGGGCGCGAATGCGCCGCATGGACGGGCGGCAAACGCTGCTGTTCGTCGACGAGATCCATCGCTTCAATCGTGCGCAGCAGGACAGCTTCCTGCCCGTCATGGAGGACGGCACGGTCATCCTCGTCGGCGCCACGACCGAAAATCCGTCTTTCGAGCTCAACGCCGCGCTGCTGTCGCGCGCAAGGGTCCTGACCTTTCGCTCGCATGACGAGGAGAGCCTGAACGAGCTTCTGCAGCGAGCCGAGACGGCGGAGGGCAAGCCGCTGCCCTTGAGCGACGACGCTCGGGCAAGCCTGCTGCGCATGGCCGACGGCGACGGCCGCGCCGTGCTTACGCTCGCCGAAGAGGTCTGGCGTGCGGCGCGAAAGGACGAGATCTTCGATACCGAAGGCCTTACCCGCATCGTCCAGCGACGTGCGCCGGTTTACGACAAGGCGCAGGACGGTCACTACAATCTGATCTCCGCGCTGCACAAATCCGTCCGCGGTTCGGATCCAGATGCCGCTCTCTATTATCTCGCGCGCATGTTCGATGCCGGCGAGGATCCCCTCTACCTCGGTCGCCGGCTGGTGCGGATGGCGGTGGAGGATATCGGCCTTGCCGATCCGCAGGCGCTGGTGATCTGCAATGCCGCAAAGGATGCCTACGACTACCTCGGCTCACCGGAAGGCGAATTGGCCCTGGCCGAAGCCTGCGTCTATTTGGCGACGGCGCCGAAATCGAATGCGGTCTACACCGCCTTCAAGGCGGCGACGCGTGCCGCCAAGGAAAACGGTTCGCTGCTGCCGCCGAAGCATATCCTCAACGCACCGACCAAGCTGATGAAGGGCGAGGGCTATGGAGATGGCTACCGCTACGACCATGACGAACCGGATGCCTTTTCCGGCCAGGATTATTTTCCTGAGAAGATGGGGCGCCAGACTTTCTACGATCCGCCGGAGCGCGGTTTCGAACGCGAGATCAGAAAGCGGCTCGACTGGTGGAACAAGCTGCGCCGGGAGCGGGGAGGCGGCTGATCACTGCGGCCTGCGGCCTAGGATGCCTTCTGGATACGTGGCGCCACAGGCTTTTCCACCGTTTTGACGCTCGATTCCGCAAAGCCGTTGTGGCCTTCCATATCGACGACGAGATGCCAGTGTCCGTTCTCAGGGATGGTCAGGCGGATCGGCGATTTCTTTGCGGTGCCGCCTATGAACTGATGCTTCAGCGTCTCGGTAAAGCGTTCGAAATTCGAGGCAGTCAACAGCCGGACATTGGCAACGGCGGACAGCGTTATCTCGATGGTGGACCCAGCGCGCTGTTCCCCAAGATCGTAGTGCGTATAGCGGAATGCAGGCTTCGACATATGACTTCAAAATATCCGATCTCAGAGGCGTCCGCTCGAACCTATCAGCGGGCCGGTTAAAGAAGCGTTGGTCGGTGCGCACTGGCCCATTCAACGTACTGAAAGACGATGAACAGCTCGATGCCGCCGAGCAGCAGACCGAATGCCATCAAAACGTAGGCTGTGCGCCGCTCGCGCATTTGTCGGCTCGGGCGGCAGCAAAGCAGCCGGCGCGGCTCCCCTCTGCCTTTATGGGCGCCGTCTGGCAGCCCGCCAGGCTTGGATGGTTTCGAAGCTGCTGAAAACGGGCGTGACGACATCGAGCGAAACCTCATCTATTGCCCGAATCTTAGGGCGGCGTCGCATAGGAATTCCATTCCTGCCGCCTGCCGCGAATATAGGAATTTCATAGCCTGCGCGTGCCGCGCTGCGCCGGCGTGTTGGCGCGGCCGTTCGTTCGCTATTGTATTTTTCTTCGAAAATAAGAGGATAGTGGGATACTATGGCGAGTTGGAAGGGCAAGTGACATGCGATTTGTCGAGTTTTTTGGCGTCCGGACGCGAGTGCTGGCCTTGGTGGCTGCGTTCCTTCTGGTGCTTGGCGGTGCGCTGAACCCGGCAGCGGCGCAACAAGCGGCGATGTCCGCGGCCACCCAACAGAAAATCGACCAGCTCGCCAAGCTCCTCGATGATCCCGATATTCATGCCGTGCTCACCGCTCGCGCCAAGGAGACAGTACCATCGGCCGCTATGCCCGAGAGTATGTCTGCCAACGATTTCACCCTTTGGATCAATCGCATCCGCGCGCATCTCCTATCGGTTACGCAGGCGGTGCCGCTGGTGCCGGGCGAGTTCGAGAAGGCCGCCGATACCACGATGGCCGAGATCGACGGGCGGCGACCGATCGGCGTTTTCCTATTCTTTTTGCTGCTGGTGGCGATCGGGCGCGCGGCCGAGTGGATTTTCGGACGCATTGTCCGGCGCATCCATGCAGGGCGTGCCACTGCCCATCCCGCCGCTCAAGCAAACGGTTTCCATGCGCTCGGCCGGCATATCTTTGCCGAGCTCGCGCCGCTCGTCGTCTTCGGCTTCGCGAGCATCGGTCTGTTTCTGAGCTTTACGTGGCCTGAGCTCTTGACCAAACTCATCGTCCCGACGCTGCTTGCGGTGATTGCCGCTCGGTTCTTCATTCGAATCCTGAATGTGCTGCTGACGGCCTATCCAGACGCGAGCGGCGAACCCGCGAAGCGGCTAGTCCCGGTCGGCGACGCCGCCGCCAAATTCTGGCAAAGCCGCATTGCCCTCTTCTTCAGCATATTCTTCGTCGGATGGGCGGCGAACGGGGCAATGATGGCGTTAGGCTTCCTGCCTGCGGTCAGGGAGGTCATCGTCTATGCCGTCGGCATTGGCTTGCTGGCGACCGCGATCAACATGGTGTGGCGGCGGCCGCGCGGCGCCGAGCGCCAGGGGCGGTCCGGCGCATTCGAATGGCTGCTGACCTTCTGGTTTTGCCTGATCTGGCTACTCTGGGTCTCGGGCGCCTATTTACTGATGTGGATCTGCGCCTACTTGATCCTCGTCCCCCTGGGGTTGAAAATCGTCAGCTCGGTGGTGCACACCGCTTTCAGGCGTCATAGTAGTGACGAGGGGCGAGACAGTCCGTTTTTTGAAGTGTTGATCGAGCGTAGCGCAAGGGCTGCCTTCATCGCCGTTGCCGTTCTTTGGCTGGCCACCGTAATGCGTGTCAATTCGACGATGATGATGCAGGAAGAAACCGCGAGCCGCATCCTGCGCGGGGCGCTGAGCGGCGTGGTTATTCTCCTGGCCGCCGATATCGTCTGGCAGATGGTCAAGGCGCTGATAAATTATCGCCTCGATCGGGCGCGGCATGCCGAGGGCGATCCGGCAGAGCTGGCGCGAAGCGGGCGCCTGTTGACGCTTCTGCCGATCTTCCGGAACTTCCTTGCGGTTATCATCGCAACGATTGCGGTTCTGATGGTGCTTTCGGGCCTCGGGATCGCGGTTGGTCCGCTGATCGCGGGTGCCGGCATCTTCGGCGTTGCGATCGGCTTTGGGTCGCAGACGCTGGTCAAGGACGTCATCAGCGGCATCTTCTATATGACGGACGATGCTTTCCGCGTTGGCGAATATATCCAGAGCGGCAGCTACAAGGGGACGGTCGAATCCTTCAGTATCCGTTCGGTGAGGCTCCGCCATCACCGGGGCCCTGTTTTCACCGTGCCGTTTGGCGTGCTCGGCGCCGTGCAGAACATGTCGCGCGACTGGGCGATCGACAAATTCGTCATCTCCGTCAGCTTTCAGACGGATCTCCCCAAGGTGAAAAAGCTGGTCAAGGCAGTTGGCGCTGAGCTGCTCGAGGATCCCGATGTCGGATCGCAGATCATTGAGACCGTAAAGATGAAAGGCGTCGAGCAATTCACCGACTACGGCATCAATCTCAGCTTTGCGATGACCACCAAGCCGGGCCATCAGTCCGGCATTCGCCGTCGCGCCTATGCGATGATCCGTGAAGCCTTCATCGCCAACGGCATCGAATTTGCCTCGCCGACGGTGCAGGTGGCCGGCGACGACCATGGCGGAACAAAGAGCGCCGACGCGACCGCGACTGCCGCAGCACTTGCGACCAACACCGCGATTGCGCAGAAGAAGGCGGCCGAAGCGCAAGCCCAGGCCGGCTGAGCGACGACGCCAAGCCGGTATCTGTCAAAACGAAGCGCCACGGACTCTTGTTAAGTCCGTGGCGCTGAAACCAATCGAAAACCTGGAGACGGCTACTTGCTCAGGGCGCATCCGCTGCCTGTTAGCCGTTGCCGATGATCTTGGATCTCATGACATCCTCCTGTTTCTCACAGATTCGAGATGGTGATGAGGGGCGCTGGTATCAAGGCCGGTGGCCAGAGGCTCGGCTCCATCATAACGAACGGGGATGTGGCGGAGGTTATTTCGTCCGAAGCGGCGCGGGGTATACGCAGGTAGAAGCGGCGCGGGGTATACGCAGGTATACGTCAAATAGCTCCGAAAGCGCGTCGCGGTATTGCCGCGACGCCACCGTTTCCTGCGCCGCTGCCAGAGAGCCGCGGCATATTCAACTGTTGCCGAGTATCCGATTGCAGGCCATTGCTGCTTCAGGATTGGCAAGCACCGCCGCGACTAGCGACAGGCCGATAGTCCATAGCGTGTAGCTGACTGCCTTCATGGGCAACTCCTTCTCCAACCCTGACGAATATGGCGCAAGGGGAAGACATTTCAAATCGTTCCGCGCGCCTCCGGCGAGGGATGACCTGATTGTGATTGAACCACCATGTCGAGGAATGCCCTGAGACGCGGCAGTCGCCTCAGATCACGATGATAGCCGACCCACGTGTCGCGGCCGGGAGGCGGCTGCGAAAGTGCGAGGCGGCGAATACCGGGGACTTCGTCGCCAAGCGGAACAGGCAGAACCGCCATGCCCGCGCCGCCCGCGCAGAGCGCCGCTTGCACATCGCGGCTGTTGCTGCGGACGGGGACTGTGGCGTTTGGAAAGTGCTCACGCAGCCAAGCGACATCAGGCATGCCGGCAAAGGCTTCATCCATGGTGATGATGCAGGAGCCCTCCCCATCGCCATCAACGGGGTCCGCGGCGTCCTTTGGGGCGTAGAGACCGTACTGAATATGCATCAACCGCCGCGATACGACGTCGGTCTCTGTGAAAGGCCGGATGCGGAAGACCAGATCGGCCTCGCGGCGCGACAGATTGAGCAATCGCTGATCCGTCAGCAGTTCCACCACGACTTTGGGATAGGCCTTGGAGAAACGGGCGACGATGGGTGCAAGGATATGAAGGCCGAACCAGTCAGAGCAGGAGACCCGCAGCAATCCGTCGAGTGCATCGCCGGTCCCGGAGAGTTGACGTTGAAAGGTCAGCAGTTCCTCTTCGATGTGTTCGGCATGCGGCATCAGCAGTTGGCCCTCGTCGGTCAGCACGAAGCCGTCGGACGTGCGCTGGAAGAGCGTGTGGCCAAGGACTGTTTCCAATGCTTTCAGCCGGCGGCCCATGGTCGGCTGGGTCAATCCGATTGCACGGGCGCCGGCACCGAGTGTGCCCTCGCGGGCGATCGCGAGGAAGATACGCAAGTCACTCCACTCCGGGGCCATCCCGTTCTCCATTCAAAAACGCATGAGCTTTATTCAAACTCTATGATTTTCATTCAAACGCATTGAACGCAATATCGGCCATCAAAAAACAGGAGTGTTCGCAATGGCCACTATGAAGGCGTTGGTTCTCGATAGTCATGATGCTCCTTTCCGGTTGGCGGAAATCCCAAAGCCCACACCGGCGGAGCGAGAAGTCCTCGTTCGAATCCATGCCAGCGGGATCAATCCGCTGGACACGAAAATCCGTAAAGGCGCGGCCGCGCATGCGCGGCATCCTGTGCCTGCCATCCTTGGCATAGATCTTGCCGGCGTGGTGGAGGCGGTCGGGCCTGATGTCGCAGGGTTCAGACCTGGCGACGAGGTTTACGGAATGACCGGGGGCGTTGGCGGTATCCAGGGTTCGCTGGCCGAGTATGCCGCGGTTGACGCCCGGTTGTTGGCGCGAAAGCCGTCTAACCTGACGATGCGCGAAGCAGCGGCATTGCCGCTCGTCTTCATCACCGCGTGGGAAGGCCTGGTCGACCGCGTTGGCGCAAGGGCGGGACAGAGCGTGCTTGTACTCGGCGGCGGTGGTGTCGGCCATATCGCAGTTCAGCTTGCGATGGCCCTCGGCGCGGACGTCTGTGCGGTCGACGGCGCTCGCAAGGCAGATTATCTCAGCAGTCTCGGCGCGACACCGATCGACTACGCTTCTGAAGATGTGGACGATTATGTACGCAAGTATACCGGCGGTCGCGGGTTCGACGTCGTTTACGACACCTTGGGAGGGCCGAGCCTCGATGCGGCCTTCAAGGCGGTGAAGCGCTGCGGCCACGTCGTCAGTAGCCTGGGATGGGGGACACACGCCCTTGCGCCGCTATCTTTCAAATCGGCGACCTATTCGGGCGTGTTTACCCTTGCGCCGCTGTTGTCGGGCGAGGGGCGGGAGCACCAGGGCGAGATCATGAGAGAAGCGACCAAACTGGTCGAGGCAGACAAGATCAAACCCCGGCTCGACCATCGCAGTTTTGGACTTAGCGATGTCGCAGCGGCCTACGAGGCGATCGAAATGCGCAAGATCGACGGCAAACTCGTTGTCGATATCGACTGATCGACCGCCGTCGCTATCGGATGGTCCGGAGCGGACCATCCGTCGCTTCGCAGATCATGCAAAGCCGTGCCGCACCTCGGTTGCCTGACGCAGCGCCCCGTAATCCCTTTCATGGGCGTTGCGCGGAGAAGTGTTGCGGCGGGAATCGGCGGTCTGGACTTCAAAGTAGCCGTCGGGGAACGTGCCGGTATCCTCGCCCGGCTCGATTTCAACGCGCTTGCTCGTGAAGATCTTCAACATCGTCGGTCTACCTCCGTTTCGTGGCGTAAACAGCCCACCGGCTGCTGCCGTCTCGAATATTAGCAACGAAAGATTAACCATATTTGTAAGCCGTGAGGTATTTTCATGGCAGACTTCGCGTATCGCGATAGCGACAGGACCTCGTCGGCAAGGGCGGCGGCTTTCGGATATCCGCAAAAGCACGTATTCTCGTGTTTAAGCCCGGTCTGAAAAGAGGCGAAATCGAGGGAGGATAAGGTGGCAGGTCAAACGAATTACGCTCCCGATTTCAGTCTTGCCGGCAAGGTGACGCTGGTCACTGGCGCATCGCGCGGGATCGGCCGGGCTTGCGCGCTTGCATGCGCCGCCGCCGGTTCGGACATCGTCCTCGGCGTTCGGGACCTCGCAGCATCGAAAGAACTCATCGCTGAACTCCAAGACATCGGGCGACAAATCCTGCCGGTGCGGCTCGACATCTCAAGCCGCACGGAGATCGAGGCGGCGGTTCAGGCTGCCGTCGAGACCTTTGGGCGGATCGACGTCCTGATCAACAACGTTGGGGTTGCACCCGGCGACCTCGCCGAAGTGGTCGACGAATCGGCGCTCGATGAGATTCTCCAGGTCAACATCAAGGGCACGTTCCTGATGACGCAGACCGTTGCCAGGCAGATGATCACCCAGCGATCGGGCCGCATCATCAGCATCAGTTCGCAGGCAGGCACGGTCACGCTTCGCGGCGAAGCCCTTTATTGTATGAGCAAGGCCGCCATCAATCATCTCAGCCGCTGCCTTGCGGCCGAGTGGGCCGAGTACGGCATCACCGTCAACACGGTTGCACCGACCTTCATCTGGACTGACGGAACCAAGCCGGCGCTTTCAGATAGCAGCTTCCATGACTGGACGCTTGCCCACATTCCGCTCGGCAGGATCGGCGAGACCGGCGATGTCGTCGGCGCGGTGGTTTTCCTTGCTTCGCCGGCAGCTTCGCTGATCACCGGCGCGAACCTGCTCGTGGATGGAGGCTGGTCGGTTGCCTGAGCGATCGCTGCGGCGGGTCTTCAGCGCCGTGGCATCCGCGCCGCAACGACCCAAGTATTTGTCGCGCCACTGCCCCGACGTCTTGAAAGCGTGGCGGCTCGCGATTAAGACACAAGCAGCAGAAGCAATTGCGCCCTCGGGCTGGACGGCAGGTTTAAGATGGATTTCGAAGCAGCGCGCGTGAAGATGGTCGAGAACCAGATCCGGACGACGGACGTTACGTCGCATTCCGTTCTCAACGCATTCCTGAGCGTGCCGCGCGAGGCCTTCGTTCCGGAAAAGTCGAAACCGCTCGCCTATATCGACAACGACGTACAGATAGCCGCCGCCGCTGATGGCAGGCAGCCCCGTTACCTGATGGAGGCTTCCCCGCTTGCCAAGCTGCTGCAGCTGGCAGCGATCACCAAGGATGACGTCGTGCTCGAAGTCGGCGCCGGCACTGGCTACACGTCTGCTCTGCTTTCGCAGCTGGCCGGCGCGGTCGTCGCGCTCGAATGCGACGATGTGCTTGCTGCCCAGGCAAAAGAGGCCCTTGCTCGACTGAATTGCGCCAACGTCACCGTTGTCACCGGAAATCTTGCTCAGGGTCACGCCGCGGCCGCACCCTATGATCTTATCTTCATCGACGGTGCGGTGAAGGAAGTCCCGGCAACACTTCTTTCCCAGCTTCGCGACGGTGGCCGGCTGGTAGCCGTTCAGGGCTACGGTAACGCCGCCTGCGCAAAGGTATTCGTTCGCGAACGCGACACCTTCTCCGAAAATGCTTTCTTCAATGCGTCCGTCAAGCCGCTTCCGGGCTTTGCGAAGGCCAGGGAATTCGTTTTTTAAGCCGACGGGACACGTTGACGATCTCATTCAAACGGGCGCCGAGGCGCCCGTTTTTCGTGGTAAAAGTTAACGCCTCCGCCAGCTGCGATAAAAGCTGTGCATCACCGGATTTGGTTGATTTTCAGTAATTTTTTTCCTCGTGGTACTATCCTAAGGTGACGGTGATTCGGAGCCGTCGTTAACGGAATCCGATCGTTGCAGATGACAACGGGGATGAAAAATGGCTCAGCCAAATGTTGCGCGTGAACCGTCCATGGAAGAAATCCTGGCGTCGATTCGCCGGATTATCGAAAGCAATGAGCCGGCTACCGGAAAGCCCGCGTCGCCGCCGCTCTATGCCGTGTCCGATGAAGACGATGACGGCGATATTCACCTGACCGTCGACGACGCGTTCGAGACCGAAGAGTTCAGCGGCGGACGCGTAGCCGATCCGCGCTTCGTTGCGGCCAATTCGCCCGGCGAGGCGGCGCCCGTCGAGGCTCCGCAGCGCACCATGTCGCTTGCCGATGTTGCAGCGCGCGTTCGAGCCGCATCCGAACGGGGTGCCGCGCAAACGGCCGGCACGCGCGAGGCGCCGCAGCAGCGCGAATTGCCGCCCGCAATGGCGGCGCGTTTCGCCGAGGCTCGCTCTGCCGCCGATATGGAGGGTAGGCCAGACGAGCGCCCGGAACCCGCGGCTCCCAGGTCGCCTTTTGCGTCCGAGCCCTTGCAGCCGGCGATCGTTTCCCCAGCACCGGTTATCGCGCCGTTTCCCGCCCAGGCGACTGTCGACGTTCCAGCCGATGAGAAGATGCCTGTCGAAGCGGCACCGGTCGCCGCAGAGGCAAGCATGGAGGCTCCTTTCGCCGTGCCGGCCAATGCCGCCGTGAAGACTTCGCTGCCCGCCGTGCAGGGGAGCAGCGACTATCTTCTGCCGTTCACGCAAGAGGAAAATCACCCGGCGCTGCTGTCGGAAGCCGCCGGCGCCCAGGTCGCACGCTCTTTCGACGAGTTGGTCGCTGCGGTCGATGGCAGCGAGCGCCGCTCGCTTGACGAGATTGCCCAGGAGATGCTGCGGCCGATGCTGCAGGAATGGTTGGACGACAACCTTCCGACGCTGGTCGAACGCCTCGTCCGCGAAGAGATCGAACGGGTGGCGCGAGGCCCGCGCCGCTAAGCTCTTCGCACCGCTTATGGAACCATGCCGCTCCGGCCGCCGGGGCGGCTTTTTTATTGACTTGCCCGCCACCATCCTATTTACAACCGGGCATCATCGAACCCTCCAGATCCGGTCCCAAAATGCTCGACAAGACCTATGATTCCGCCGCAGTCGAACCGAAGATCGCCAAGAAGTGGGATGAGGCGGATGCCTTTCGCGCCGGCGCCAATGCGAAGCCGGGTGCCGAATCCTTTACCATCGTGATCCCGCCGCCGAACGTGACCGGCTCGCTGCACATGGGCCATGCGCTCAACAACACGCTGCAGGACATCATGGTGCGTTTCGAGCGCATGCGCGGCAAGGACGTCCTGTGGCAGCCTGGCATGGACCATGCGGGCATTGCGACGCAGATGGTGGTCGAGCGCCAGCTTGCCCAGAAGAAGCTGCCCGGACGCCGAGAGATGGGACGCGAGGCCTTCATCGAGAAGGTTTGGGAATGGAAGGCCGAGTCCGGCGGACTGATCTTCAACCAGCTGAAGCGTCTCGGCGCTTCCTGCGACTGGTCGCGCGAGCGCTTCACCATGGACGAGGGCCTGTCCGAGGCTGTCGTCGAAGTCTTCGTGTCGCTCTACAAGGAAGGCCTGATCTACAAGGATAAGCGGCTGGTCAATTGGGACCCGAAGCTTTTGACCGCCATTTCGGACCTTGAGGTCGAACAGGTCGAGGTCAACGGCAACCTCTGGCATCTGCGCTATCCGCTTGAGGAGGGGGTTACCTACCAGCATCCGATCGCCTTCGATGAAGACGGCAAGCCGACCGAATGGGAGACCCGCGACTATCTGGTGGTTGCCACGACCCGCCCCGAAACCATGCTGGGCGACACCGGCGTCGCCGTGAACCCCAGCGACGAACGCTACAAGGCGATCGTCGGCAAGCACGTCATTTTGCCGATCGTCGGTCGCCGCATTCCGATCGTCGCCGACGAATACCCGGATCCGACGGCGGGTACGGGCGCGGTCAAGATGACGCCCGCGCATGATTTCAACGATTTCGACGTCGGCCGCCGCACCGGCCTGCGCGCCGTCAACGTGCTGACCCCGGAAGGCAGCATCACGATCAAGGACAACGAGGATTTCCTTGAAGGTCTGGAGCATCCCGCAGCGCTTCACGGCGCCTGGGACGAACTGGAGGGCAAGGACCGCTTCGAGGCGCGCAAGATCATCGTGCGCATCTTCGAAGAAGCAGGCTTGCTGGACAAGATCGAGCCGCACAAGAACACGGTGCCGCACGGCGACCGCGGCGGCGTACCGATCGAGCCGCGGCTGACCGAGCAGTGGTATGTCGACGCCAAGACCCTGGCCCAGCCGGCAATCGCCTCGGTTCGCGAAGGCCGCACCAAGATCGTGCCGAAGAGCTGGGACAAGACGTATTACGAATGGATGGAAAACATCCAGCCCTGGTGCATCTCCCGCCAGCTCTGGTGGGGACATCAGATCCCGGCCTGGTACGGTCCGGACGGTCAGGTCTTCGTCGAGAAGAGCGAAGAGGAAGCGCTGCAGGCCGCCATCCAGCATTATCTTTCGCACGAGGGCCCGTGGAAGGCTTGGGTCGAGGAGAAGCTCGAAAACTTCGAGCCGGGCGAGATCCTGGCGCGCGATGAAGACGTGCTCGACACCTGGTTCTCGTCGGCGCTCTGGCCGTTCTCGACGCTTGGATGGCCGGAACAGACGCCGGAGCTTGCCCGCTATTATCCGACCAACGTTCTCGTGACCGGCTTCGACATCATCTTCTTCTGGGTCGCCCGCATGATGATGATGGGGCTGCATTTCATGAAGGACGACGACGGCAATCCCGTCGAGCCGTTCGAGACGGTCTACGTTCATGCGCTGGTCCGCGACAAGAACGGCCAGAAGATGTCCAAGTCGAAGGGCAACGTCATCGATCCGCTGGAGCTGATCGACGAATACGGCGCCGACAGCCTGCGCTTCACGCTTGCCATCATGGCGGCGCAGGGGCGCGACGTGAAGCTCGATCCGGCCCGCATCGCCGGTTACCGGAATTTCGGCACGAAGCTCTGGAACGCTACCCGCTTCGCCGAGATAAACGGCGCCAAGAGCGATCCGCATTTCGTGCCGGAAGCGGCCGAGCTGACGATCAACCGCTGGATCCTGACGGAGTTGGCAAGGACCGAGCGCGACGTCACCGAGGCTCTCGAAGCCTACCGCTTCAATGACGCGGCCGGTGTGCTCTACCGCTTCATTTGGAACCAGTTCTGCGATTGGTACCTGGAATTACTGAAGCCAATCTTCAGCGGCGACGATGCCAACGCCAAGGCAGAGGCCCAATCCTGCGCGGCTTATGTGCTGGAAGAAACCTATAAGCTGCTGCATCCCTTCATGCCGTTCATGACCGAGGAACTCTGGGCCCATACCGCGGCCGAGGGCGCCGAGCGCGACGGGCTGATCTGCCTTGCGGCGTGGCCGGCGCCGTCTTATGCGGACGACGTGGCCGCCGATGAGATCAATTGGCTGATCGACCTCGTTTCGGGTCTGCGCTCGGTTCGCGCGGAAATGAACGTGCCGCCGTCGGCGACCGCACCGCTCGTCGTTATCGGCGCCAACAGCCTGACGCGCGAGCGTCTTCACCGGCACGATGCCGCGATCAAGCGACTTGCGCGCGTGACGGACATTTCGCTCGCGGACACGGCGCCGAAGGGTGCCGCGCAGATCGTGGTTGCAGAGGCGACCGTCTGCCTGCCGCTTGGCAGTCTCATCGACCTCTCGGCCGAAAAAGCCCGCCTTGAAAAAGCGATCGCCAAGGCGGATGCGGAAATTGCCCGCATCGTCGGCAAGCTGTCGAATGAAAAGTTCGTGGCGAACGCCAATCCGGACATCGTTGCCGCAGAACGCGAGCGGCGCGCTGAACTCGAAAGCCAGCGCGCGAGCCTGATGACGGCGCTGGCACGCGTCAGCGAGGTCGAATGAGGCTCTGAGGGCCTGGAGGCGGACGCAGTTCAGGTTCCGATCGTTTCAATCGAAAGGCATGCGGGTCGCTCCGCATGCCTTTTTGCATTAGAGCGACGCGAATCACGCGGAAAATGCCTGATCCGGGGCGTTTCGGGGCGAATTTCACGCTGAGCGACTAACCCAAATTTGGTAGGTTACGCGAAAACGCGGACTGTTGTCTTATTGTGACAGCGGTGTCAGCTTGAAGAAATTTCATCTCAAATACGCCGTTTTTGCGCCGGAATTGCGAAAGTATTTTCAAACTATGACCGAACTGCGCATTTCGTCGCAGTTTTACGTAAATCCGACCAACCGGCGTGAAGCCACCGCACAGGGAGCGGCGCATTGCCTATTTGGGTGATGCCCGTATGAAGTAGTCTCAATACGAAGTGGGGGGAGACATTTATGGTATCTCGTATTGCATTGAAGGGCGTGTTGACGCTCGCCATCGGCGCCTCGTTCGCGCAGACCGCGCTTGCTGGCGGCCTCGAGCGCGGCGGCTATGATATCGATCTTTTGTTCGACAAGTCGCGTTACGCGTTCGAGGCAGGTGTGACCTACGTCATGCCGGATCGCAAGCTGAAGAATGCGAAGGACGTGAACCCGCAGAACGGCAATCTGAACAACCGCTCGAGTTCGGCCAGAGATACTGAAAACTACGCAATTCCATACGGCGGCGCGAAGATTGGCATTACTGATGATGTCGATTGCTTGGTCGATTATTCCCAGCCGTTTGGCGCGCACTCGAATCCCGGATTGAACTGGGCCGGCGCCAATTCGGAATCGGAAATCAAACTCAGTACCGACAACTATGGGGCGACCTGCTCGTACAAGTTCGATGCCGGCAAGGGCCAGGTCCGCCTGATCGGTGGGACGTTCTATCAGACCGTGGACGGTGACAAGGAAGCGCTGGTCGTCCCGGTTCCCGGCCCGGCTGCTGCCCTCTACAATGGCGTTGGCCATTTGCACATGGAGGACAGCGCGTGGGGCTGGCGCGGGGGCGTTGCCTACGAAATTCCTGAGTATGCCTTCCGCACGAGCCTGGTCTACAACAGTCAGGTGAAATACGACGACCTCACGGGCACGCTGGATTTGAGGCAGGTCCCGTCCTCCTTGGTCAATCCAAAGAATCAGAAGACGTTGTTGTTCGGTCGCAATACCGCAGTCTATGGCGAGGCGACGGCTCCGGACTCCCTGGAATTGAAGTTCCAGACCGGCATCGCGCCAGAATGGCTAGCGTTCGGTTCGGTCAAGTGGACCAACTGGAGCACGATGCAAAGCATCGCTTTCTGCCCCACCTCGACCAAGGGCAAAGTTGCATGCAAGCCGGGCAGCGCGGCGACTTCGCTCGATCTGCTTTATCAGGACGGATGGACGGTGACCGGCGGCATTGGCCACCAGTTCAACGAGCAGTGGAGCGGCGCCCTCAGCCTGACGTGGGATCGTGGCACCAGTACCGATATCGGCATCTCCTCGGACTCATGGACGATGGGTGCAGGCGTTTCCTACAAGCCGACGAAGCAGGTTGAGTTGCTGTTTGCCGGCGCGCTTGGCGTGCTGACCAGCGGTCATTCCGGCACCGTGACCAAGGACGGGGTCGTCTACGGCGGCGATGTCACCTACGACTACGGCAATGACATCGTCGGCGCGCTCTCTACCTCGCTGAAGGTGAGGTTCTGAACTTGGTCTCGTCCTAGACCCAATCACCGAAAGGCCCGGCACAACGTCGGGCCTTTTTTGCACCATGTCGGAGGTGAGTAGCGCCTATACGGCATATGCGCTTGTGACGAATCCGCAACACTCCTTTTGAACTGATTTCGTAACCCAAATGCGGCCTAATTCGTCCATTTCCCGCCACAAATTGAGCGCAGCGGTAGAGGCGGGCAGGTGTCGGGCCTGGGGTAGAAAGTGCGTAGTTGGTAAATGAGTGAGTTTCCGCTTTGGCTGGAGTGGTATGAGGGCGAAGGAGCGCAGGATGCTCCCCCGACGCCGCAAGCCGCCTGTCTTCAAGGAAATCCTTCATCTCACATGATTGAATGCAATGCATCTGGGAGCGCGACTGTTAACGCTGCTCGAAGGTCGCGTGGCGTTTGGGCGTGCGTCAATACCGGTTTGGTCACAATTTTGCGATAGGCTGCGGATTGTGGCGGACGGTGTTAATCGGCGCCGCCAGGAAGATACGGAAGTGCCCAATCCTTTGCCGGATATTGCCGGCTGAGAGGGGCGCACAGGAATGGGTCTCCGCTTTTCGGAGGCAAGGGCATGAATGCAAGGCGCGGGCGTCCGTTGAGGCGCTCAGTGACGGCAGGGCTGCCCGTAGGGAATACGTCGGTACGCTTGGCAGTGCGGTTGGAGTCACTGGAGCGAACGCGGACGGGAGCGAAAGAAAATCGACTGCTATGTTTAAGTCCGAGTTCATATCTTTGAGAATGGCGGTGCTGGGCGTTTCCCTGGCTGTCGCATGCGGCTTTGCTCAGCCGGCCGGAGCGTTCGATATCAATGCCGGAGTCTCCAAGGAATCCGGTCCCTTCGACCTCTTCAAATTCGGATTCAAGGCGTACAAGAACGGGCAGAAGGAAGAGGCGGTCGAGGCCTACAAATATGCCGCCGAAAAGGGCCACACCGGTTCCCGCTGGGCGCTTGCGAACATGTATGCAGACGGCGACGGCGTGACGCAGAACGATTTCGAAGCCTTCAAGATCTACAACGAAATCGCCCAGCAGGGCGTCGAGCCCGGATCGGAAGATACCGGCTTCTTCATCAACGCATTGCTGGCGCTCGCCGGTTATTACAAGGCCGGCATTCCCAACAGCCCGGTCAAGACCGACCTGACCCAAGCCCGCCAGCTCTATTTCCAGGTCGCGTCCACCTTCGGCGTTGCCGAAGCACAGTTCCAGCTTGCCGAGATGATGCTGAACGGCGAGGGCGGTTCGGCCAACGTCCAGCAGGCCAAGAAGTGGCTCAATCAGGCGCGCAAGAGCGGCCATCCCGGCGCGATGGCGGTCTTCGGCAATCTGCTCTTCCAGGAAGGGCAGGCGCCCCGCGGGCTTGCCTTCATGACCGCGGCGCTCGACAAGTGCGCGCCGAAGGAGTGCAAGTGGATGGAAGACCTGCAGGAGCAGGCTTTCTCTGTCGCCAATGAGAACGATCGCCGCGTAGCGGTGTCGATGGCCCATCAGCTCGATGTTGCCGGTAACGACTAGAGCAACGTAAAAACAAACAGATAGAACGTTCACGTGTTTCGAAGAAAGACGGAAACGTTCTGGCAGCTCCAGCCTTTGATCGCGATCGATCAAAGGCGCATAAAAACCTCATCCCTCGAAATCAAAATGCGCGACGACCGGAACGTGGTCCGAGGGTTTTTCCCATGCGCGGACGTGCTTCTCGATCGCGGCGGAGGAGAGGCGGTCCGCGGCTTCCGGCGACAGCATCAAATGGTCGATGCGGATGCCGTTGTTCTTCTGCCAGGCGCCCGCCTGGTAATCCCAGAACGAATAGAGCTTCGTCGCGTCGGTCGTGGCGCGGACGGCGTCGGTGAAGCCGAGATTTTCGAGCCGCCGGAACGACTGGCGTGTCTGCGGTAGAAACAGCGCATCGTTGGCCCAGACCTTGGGGTCGAAGCAGTCATGCGGCTCGGGGATGACGTTGTAGTCGCCGGCAAGAATGAGCGGCTCTTCTAGCAGCAGGCGCTCGGCGGCGAAGCCCGCAAGCCGTTCCATCCAGGCAAGCTTGTAGGTGTATTTCTCGGTTTCGATCGGATTGCCGTTCGGAAGGTAGAGGCAGCAGACGCGCAGCGCACTGTCGTTCGGCAGGGAGAAGACTGCTTCGATGAAGCGCGCCTGCTCGTCGGTGTCGTCACCCGGCAGGCCGCGGGTCACCTCGTCCGGCCGTTGCTTGGAGAGGATCGCGACGCCGTTGAAGCCTTTCTGGCCGTGGGTCTCGACGTGGTAGCCGAGCGCCTCGATTTCGAAACGCGGAAAACCGTCGTCAACCGACTTGATCTCCTGCAGACAGACGATGTCGGGACTGGAATCTTTCAACCACTGGCACAGGTTCTCGATCCGGGCCTTGACGCCGTTGATGTTCCAGGTGGCGATCTTCATGGGCGATGTTTCCTCCGCGACAGCCTTCTTTTATCGAGGCCGATCGCGCTTGGCCACCCGGTTGCGCGCAAAAGAAAACCGGCCGAGCGTCTCGCGCCGGCCGGCGGTATTAGGGATCCGTCTGCTTCGCGTCAGATGGAAAAACTCGTGCCGCAGCCGCAGCTTGCGACCGCGTTCGGATTCTTTATCTGAAACGACTGGCCGAGCAGGTTGTCGACGAAATCGATCTCGGATCCGGCCATGTAGACCAACGACAGCTGGTCGATGAGAACCTTTGCGTCATTTTTTTCGACGACGACATCGTCCGCCTCGGGCCCTTCGGCGAGGTCAAACTTATAGGAGAAGCCGGAGCAGCCGCCGCCTTCGACGGCGACCCTGAGCGCGCTTTTGCCGGCCTCGGCGCCGACGATCGCCGCGATTCGCTTTGCTGCCGAGTCCGAAAGAGTTACACTTTGATCCGTCATGCTTTCCTCCTGCCGGGGTCAAGATCCGGAGAGACTCTCAAATTGCCTTGGCCGTTTAAATGGCTTGCGGTTTATGCCTTTACCATCGAATGGCCGCCGGGGACAGCTGGGGCGATGGGCCGCTTTGCTGTTTGCCTAGGTTATAGGTATGAAGGCTGAGAAGCGGCGTCAATGGGCTGACGCCGGAATGGGACGGACAATGACGATCGACAGGCATGCATTAGGTTTCGGCTATGGAGAGAGGGCGGTCTACGCGGCGGATCCCTGGCGGACGCGCGGACGTCTTTTTCCCGAGGGTGATAGCCCTACGCGCTCCGATTTCCAGCGCGACCGCGACCGCATCGTCCACACGACCGCCTTTCGCCGGCTGAAACACAAGACGCAGGTTTTCATTGCCCAGGACGGCGACCACTATCGCACCCGGCTCACCCACACGATCGAGGTGGCCCAAGTAGCTCGCGCGCTCGCCCGCGCCCTGAAGCTGGACGAAGACTTGGCGGAGGGCGTGGCACTGGTACACGATTTCGGCCACACGCCGTTCGGCCACACCGGCGAGGATGCCTTGCACGAGGCGCTGTTGCCCTATGGCGGATTCGACCACAACGCCCAGTCGCTGCGCATCGTCACCAAGCTGGAGCGGCGCTACGCGGATTTCGACGGCCTTAACCTGACGTGGGAAACGCTGGAGGGCCTGGTCAAGCACAACGGCCCCTTGCTCACGGCCGACGGGCAAGGCACGCGCGGCCCGGTGCCGCAGCCGATCCTCGACTATTGCGAGGTCCATGATCTGGAAATCGCAACCTACGCCAGCCTCGAGGCACAGACCGCCGCGATCGCCGACGACATCGCCTACAACACGCACGATATCGATGACGGCCTGCGTTCGGGGTATCTGACCTTCGACATGCTGGAGGACATTCCGTTTCTCGCCGAGCTGATGGCGGAAGTGCGGGACCGATATCCGGGTCTCGAAAAAAGCCGCTTCACCCACGAGATCATGCGTCGCCAGATCACGCGCATGGTGGAAGACGTCATCTCCGTTGCGCAGGACGCGCTCGCCGAGATCAAGCCGGCAAGTGCGGACGATATCCGCTCGGCCGGGCGCATCATCGCTACCTTCTCTGCGGCGATGGCCGAAACAGACAAACAGATCAAGGCGATGCTGTTCAAGCGTATCTATCGTCATCCCGATATCATGCGCATCCGCGCCGGCGCCGCACAGATCGTCACCGACTTGTTCCGGGCCTATATGGCGAACCCCAAGGAAATGCAGAGCCACTACTGGGTCGACCACATTGCCGGGCTTTCCGAGGCGGCGCGCGCGCGCCACGTCGGCGACTATTTGGCCGGTATGACCGACACCTACGCCGTCAGCACCCATAGGCGGCTGTTTGACCAGACTCCCGATTTGCGCTAGGCAGCGGTCGCCGCGGCAGACCGTTGGCGAAGCCTTTGCGTGGACAATAAGATGAATCTTTTCACAGACTTCGAAGCCAGAATTAAGAACGTTCTCGAGCAAATTGATATCGTTAAGGAAAAGCGATCAGAGCTCGATTTCGCGCGTGTCGGCGTCGAACTGCCGCGCGATCCGAGCCACGGCGACGTGGCGACGAATGCGGCGATGGTGCTTGCCAAGGCGGTCGGCACCAATCCGCGGGCGCTGGCCGATATCATCTCTGCCAAGCTGAAAGAGGATGCCGATGTGGCGGACGTATCCGTCGCCGGCCCCGGCTTCATCAACATCCGCCTTTCTGTCGGCTATTGGCAGCGTCTGCTGGCCGCGATGGTCGCCGCCGGCAGCGGCTATGGCCGCTCGACGCTCGGCGCCGGCAAGAAGATCAACGTCGAATACGTCTCCGCCAATCCGACGGGACCGATGCATGTAGGCCATTGCCGCGGCGCCGTCCTTGGCGACGCGCTCGCCAACCTGCTCGGCTTTGCCGGCTACGATGTTACCAAGGAATACTATATCAACGACGCCGGCTCTCAGATCGACGTGCTCGCGCGCTCGGCCTTCATCCGCTATCGCGAAGCGCTCGGCGAACCGGTCGGCGAGATTCCGGCAGGTCTCTATCCCGGCGACTATCTGGTTCCCGTCGGCAAGGCGCTGGCCGAAGAGTTCGGCAGCAAACTGAGGGCGATGCCGGAAGACCAGTGGCAGCCGATCGTCAAGGAACGCACGATTGCCGCGATGATGGTGATGATCCGCGAGGACCTGGCCGCGCTCAACGTGACGCACGACGTGTTTTTTTCGGAGCGGACGCTGCATGACAACGGTGCAGCCGCCATCCGCACCGCGATCAACGATCTGACCTTCAAGGGTCACGTCTACAAGGGTACGCTGCCGCCGCCGAAGGGCCAGCTCCCCGAAGACTGGGAAGACCGGGAGCAGACCCTGTTCCGCTCGACAGAGGTCGGGGATGATATCGACCGCCCGCTGATCAAGTCGGACGGCTCCTATACCTATTTCGCGGCCGACGTCGCTTACTTCAAGAACAAGTTCGATCGCGGTTTCTCCGAGATGATCTACGTTCTTGGCGCCGATCACGGCGGCTACGTCAAGCGGCTGGAAGCGGTGGCGCGGGCGGTCTCGGAAGGCAAATCGCGACTCACCGTCCTCCTTTGCCAGCTGGTGAAGCTGTTCCGGAACGGCGAACCGGTGAAAATGTCGAAGCGCTCAGGCGACTTCGTGACACTGCGCGAGGTGGTCGATGAAGTCGGCCGTGATCCGGTGCGGTTCATGATGCTTTATCGCAAGAATTCCGAGCCGCTGGACTTCGATTTCGCCAAGGTTACAGAGCAGTCGAAAGACAATCCGGTGTTTTACGTCCAGTATGCCCACGCCCGGTGTATGTCTGTGTTTCGACAGGCGAAAGAGGCGTTTCCAAATGCCGATTTCTCTGCGCCCGAGCTCGAAAAAGCGGTGGTTGTGGGCATAACCGATCCGACCGAGCTGCAACTCGTCTCGAAGCTATCGGAATTCCCGCGCGTCGTGGAAGCTGCGGCACAGTCTCACGAGCCGCATCGCATCGCTTTTTACCTCTATGATCTCGCAAGTTCTTTCCATGCTCACTGGAATAAAGGTAAAGATTCACCGGAATTACGATTTGTTAACGATAAAAACCGAGAATTGAGCATTGCCAGACTTGGGCTGGTGTACGCTGTCGCGTCTGTCTTGAAGTCTGGTCTCGGTATAACCGGGACCGCTGCTCCGGATGAAATGCGATAAACGTCACCTTTTCCCCATAATGCGCTGGCATTAAGCGTTTTGCTTTTGCGAGTGGATTTGGTGATGGCTGAAAAACAGTTGGCGTATCGCGCAAGCGGAAAAGAAGAGTTCTTTGCGGATGATGATCCGCTTGCGGAACTCGCCCGTATCGTCGGCTTCGACGAACGGTCCGCTGCTCCCGCGGCGCAGGCCGCTCCTCGCCGGGAGCCGGAGTTCAACCTCGAAGACGAGCTTTTGCACGAGTTCGAGCGTTATGATGCGCCGGCTTTGAGTCCCGTTGATGACATCGTCATCCCCTCCGACGACGTTGAGGCTCACCGCCATGCTCAGTCTGAGCCGGAGGCGGATCTCGAAGCCCCCATCGTGGCTGAAGTGCAGGCCGAGCGCGCCGATCCGGAATTCGCCGCCCTCGATCGGGCAGATGAATTCACGGCAGTCGAACCGGAGGCCGAGGAAGTCTCGGGCTGGCAGTTCGAGGAAGTGCCGGCAGTCGAGCTCGCGCCTGTCTACGGTGACGGGATCCCCCCTGCTGCAGCAGCGCCCCAGGCGCTGGCTTCGGAGGCGCAGGATCTGGCCGACGAGCTGGAAATGTCGATCGCTCCGGTTTCGTCCCCGACACCTGCCCAGCGCACCCCGCAATGGGCCGCTGCCAGCATTCGCCTGCCGCTTGCCAATTTCAATACGGCGCGTCGCCTGGAAGTGAAGCCCGAGCCGGTCGTGGTCGTTGAGGAAAATCTGCCGGCGCTCGATGCGTCGCCTGGATCCCAGCAGTCGCCGACCCTCGGCTTTCCTGCCGAACAGGATCGTCACGAGGTAGAGGTCGCCCATCAGTCGACCGAGACGGTCGCCGAGCCCGTAGTCGCTCCATCCGAGCATGTATTTGATCTTGCCGCGGCTGCGGGTGATGCCCGCGCCGTGCAGGCGGATGCCGCGCTGACCGAGCCGGCCTACGCCGACGAACCAGCCTCGCTGTCGCGCAAAATCGATGATCTCTTGGACGACGTTTCCCGCTATCCGGTTCCCGAACGTGACGCGATGAAGCCGTCCATAGAGACGCCGGTAGCCGACGTTGCGCCCGTGCGGCAGGCAGTGCCTGTGGCGGCGGCTCCGTCTGCTGTCCAGCCGCAAGCGAAAGCGGCGGACGAGGAAGATCCCTTTGCCGGCCACGATTTTGAACTCGATCTCGCAGGCATCGAGTTGGAACTGGCTGATTTCGATTTCCGGTCATCCCAGTCGAGCCAGGTTGCTCCGCAGCCCGTAGCTGCGGCCCCGGGTTCCCGTCCGGCGCCGATCACCCCGACGATTGCGGCGGCTGCGGTCGCAGCATCGCAATTCGCCCAAGCCGTACGGCCAGAAATGGCCGATCGGCCTGCTCCGGCAGCCGTCGCGCCTGCTTCGGCGCCGATGTCGGGAGGACGCCGGGTTGTAGAAGATGCAGACCAGCCGCTTCCCTTCGATCCGTCGGAAATTTCCGACACGGGCGAGCGCCTCGAAACGTTCGAGGGCACCCATGTGCCGGCTCTGCCGCACACCGACCACGAAGAGCCGGTCGCGGTCTCGCCGGAGTTTGATTTCGATATTGACGCCGAAATGGCAAGCCTGTTCAGCGCGGCCGAGAAGGCGGAAGTCAGCGAAGCGGTGACGCCGGCAAAGTCTGCCGATCCGGCAATGCCCGCGGCCTGGGCCAAGCATGCTGTGGCCAAGGTCTCCGCTGCGCCAAGCAAGGACGACGAGCTCGACGAATTCGAACGGGCGCTGGAGGAGGATTTCCGCCGGAGCGTGCGCGAGGCTTCGAGCCCCGGCCCCACGGAAGCCGCCACCCGCATGACGCTGGAATCCGCGAGTGCCGTCGCCGATCGCCGGCGCGTCCGCTCAATGCGGGGCCTTGCTGCCGGAATTGCAGCGATCGTCGTCCTCGGCGTCGGCGTCTATGGCGTGCGCGAGTGGGTCTCGGGCGGCTCGTCAATCGGGATTGCAGCCGGCCAACCACGCGTGATCACCGCCGACAAGGACCCCGTCAAGGTCGTGCCGGAAGATCCGGGTGGCAAGGTCGTGCCCAACCAGGACAAGGCTGTTTACGATCGTGTCGCTGGCGACGCGGCAGCCGCGCCGAAACAGAAGGAACTGATCGCCTCGGCCGAGCAGCCCATCGACGTCGTCCAGAAGACGCTGGAGACGGAAGCGCCCGACGAAAGCGACAATCCGGAGATGCAGGCAAGCCCGACGCCCGTCGGCGAAACGGAAGATCCCCGCCTGCTGCCCAACCACGATTCCGGTGCCGATACCGCCGCTGCGGACACCGATCAGGCTATCCCGTCGGTCTCGCCGCGCAAGGTGCGAACCATGATCGTCAAGCCGGACGGTACGCTTGTCGCTCGCGAAGATGCCGCGCCGGCAACCGTCGACACATCGGTCAAGACATCCGCTTCTCCCGCCGCACCGCCGATCGACAAGACCAGCGGCAAGGTCGCGTCGACGACCCTCCGTCCGGCCAGCGAGAAGGCCGCATCCGCTCCCGCTTCAGCGCTTGCCGAGGCAGCCGACAGCGATGCTGCAAGCGCCGAGAGCACGCCGATCCGCGTCGTGAAGACGACAAAGACCGAAGGCGTGGCCAAGCCGGCCGCAGCCGTGGTCGCATCCGCGCCGGCAACCCCGAGCGCCGTTGCGCCGGCAGCCCCAGCGACGCAACCTGTGAAGCCCGCAGTTGTCGCCGAGAAGCCTGCTGTTGCCGCCGCCAAGCCTGTGGTCGCAGCTGCTGCAGACAAGCCGAAGGCACAGCCGGTGACCCAGGTCGCGTCGGCGAGCCCGGCGACGCAACCGGTCAAGGCCGCGCCCTCAGCTGCTGCCGGTGCGGGCGGCTATGCGGTGCAGATTGCCTCTCTGCCTTCCGAAGCCGAAGCCAGGAAGTCGCAGGCCAGCCTTACTTCCAAGTTCGCGTCCGTCATCGGCGGTCACTCGACCGAGGTGAAGCGGGCGGATATTGCCGGCAAGGGCACCTACTATCGCGTTCGCGTCCTGGCGAGCTCGAAGGATGAGGCCGCCGATCTCTGCGTGAAGCTCCGCCAGGTCGGCGGTACCTGCCTCATATCGAAGTAAAGGCAGACGTTATAGCAATGAAAACAACGGCGGGCGCGGGCTCGCCGTTGTTTTTTGTGTATGCAAACTTGACGTCACTCGCAATTTCACCGGCGTCCCTTATGATTCGAGGATGACCGAATCAAAATCGATGATCCTGGGCTGCAGCGGCCTATCCCTTACATCGGAAGAGAAGTCCCTTTATGCGGGCGAGCAGCCTTGGGGCTTCATCCTCTTCGGCCGTAATATTTCCGAGCCCGAGCAGATTTCCGATCTCGTTGCCTCACTGCGCGACAGCGTCGGCCGCGCTGCGCCCGTCTTAATCGATCAGGAGGGCGGAAGGGTGCAGCGCATTCGTCCACCGATCCTGCAACACTACCCCTCCGGCCAGGCGCTCGGCGATATCTACCGGCGCGACCGGGAGGCGGGATTGCGCGCGGCATGGCTGATGTCGCGGCTGCATGCCTTTGATCTCCTGAAGTTCGGCATCAACGTCGATTGCCTGCCGGTACTCGATGTGCCGGTCGAAGGCAGCAGCAATGTCATCGGCAATCGCGCCTACGGCGGCGACCCGAAGACGGTGACCGAAATGGGACGGGCGGCGGCGGAAGGCCTGAAGGCCGGCGGCGTGCTGCCGGTCATGAAGCATATCCCCGGCCATGGCCGCGGCTTTGCCGATTCCCACCACGAGTTGCCTGTTGTCGCGGTGCCGCGGGCCGAGCTGGAGGCGCATGACTTCGCGCCCTTCGTTGCCCTGAGGGACGAATTGATGGGCATGACCTGCCACGTCGTCTTTTCCGACATCGATCCGCACAATCCGGCGACGACGTCGCACAGGGTCATCCAGGAGATCATCCGAGGCTATATCGGCTTCAATGGATTGCTGCTTTCCGACGATACCTCGATGAACGCGCTTGCCGGCACGATCGGTGAACGCGCTGCCAATATTCTGGCGGGTGGCTGCGATATCGTGCTGCATTGCAACGGCGTCATGAACGAGATGCTACAGGTCGTCCACAATGTCGGACCGCTGGCGGGTCAGTCGCTCGTCCGCGCGAAGGCGGTCGAAGCCGCTTTCGGTCGCGGCGACGGAGCGGACGAAGCCGCGATCCGCGCGGAATTCGATGCGATGTTCGCGACTGTCTAGAACAGTCCTCATAGGAAACGGGGTACCGGCGTTGAACAAGGTCAAGAGCGCGGAGACGAGCCAAGGGGTAACGCCCATGGATCGGCTGTGGCAGGAGGAGGGTTCCGCTGAACGCTCCAGCCAGGAGCCGGCGCTCGTTGTCGATATCGCCGGCTTTGAAGGGCCGTTGGACCTTCTGCTGCACCTTGCCCGCACCCAGAAGGTAGATCTGTCGCGCATTTCGGTGTTGGCGCTTGCAGAGCAATATCTGCTTTTCGTCGAAAGCGCGCGGCGCATTCGTATCGAGCTCGCGGCCGATTATCTCGTCATGGCGGCTTGGCTCGCCTACCTGAAATCCAAGCTCTTGATCCCGCAGCAGAGCAAGGATGACGGCCCGAGCGGCGAGGAGATGGCGGCGACGCTCGCCTTTCGCCTCAAACGCCTTGAAGCCATGCGCGATGCGGCGACCGACCTCGTCAACCGCAATCGGCTTGGCCGCGACGTCTTCGCACGAGGCGCGCCGGAGCACATTCCCGACCGTCGCCAGTCGGCCTATGACGCGAGCCTCTACGAGCTTTTGACGGCCTATGCCGGCTTGCGCCAGCGACAGGCGATCACGCAGGTGACGATCGAGCGCCGACGCGTCTGGTCGCTAGCCGATGCCCGGACGATCCTGACCCGCATGATCGGAGAGATCGTCGATTGGACTGCGCTCGAGCACTACCTGCTGCGCTACCTGGCCGATCCTGCCGAGCGCGCCACGGCGATCGCCAGCGCCTTTGCAGCGTCGCTGGAAATGGTGCGCGAGGGAACGCTGGAGATCCGTCAGGAGGGCGCTTTCCAGCCGATATTCATGCGCCGTGGCCCCAACCACGAGACGCTTCAGGCTGCGGAATAGGAGAGGGCGCGTGTCCGAGCCCCAAGAAATCCCCGAAAACGAGCGCGACAGCGAGGCAGAGGAAAGCCCGATCGACGAACGCGGCACGCTGGAGGCGGAACGCATCGCCGAAGCCCTTGTCTTTGCCTCGGCCGGGCCGGTCTCGGAAGGTTTCATCGCCAATCGCCTGCCCAAAGGTTTAAACGTGCGATCCGTCATGCTCCGGCTGAAGGCTGCCTATGCCGGCCGCGGCGTCAACCTCGTCCAGGTGGACGACTCCTGGGCGTTTCGCACTGCCGCCGACCTCTCCTTCGTCATTCGCCGCGACGAGAACGAGGTCAAGAAACTCTCGCGCGCGGCGTTGGAAGTACTGGCGATCATCGCCTATCACCAGCCGGTGACGCGCGCCGAGATCGAGGATATTCGCGGCGTTCAAACGTCGAAGGGCACGCTCGACGTGCTAATGGAGGCGGGCTGGGTTCGCTTCCGCGGCCGGCGGCGCACGCCGGGGCGTCCGGTGACGCTCGGCACGACCAAGGACTTCCTCGACCATTTCGGGCTCGAGGAGCTGCGCGACCTGCCTGGTCTCGAAGAGTTGAAGGGGGCGGGGCTGCTTTCCGGGCGCATACCGGCGAATTTCAATATACCCTCGCCGTTGACAAACGACGAGTTGACCGAGGACGAGGATCCGATCACGCAGCTGGACCTGGAAGAACTGGGCTTGCTGGCGCCTGGCGGCGCGGAGGATTGACGGCCGGTCTTTGTTTTGCCACCTGCAAATGCGAATTTGGAAGAAAGCGTTTCCGATCTTCGGAGCGCTTACTGCCGCAATGCCACTCGATGCGCATGGATGCCGATCCGCCGCATATTTTGGTGTTTGAAAAAGATTGGCAAACATCCTACATCGGAATGACAAAAAACAGGGAGAATAGGCATGGGTTCTTTTAGCATGGTGCACTGGCTGATCGTTCTGGTCATCGTGCTGTTGTTGTTCGGTCGCGGAAAGATCCCCGAGCTGATGGGTGACGTCGCAAAGGGCATCAAGAGCTTCAAGAAGGGCATGACCGACGAAGACGAAGCGGCGCGCGCCGAAGCGAACCGCACCGTCGATCACAAGGCCGACGAAACGAAGTAATTATCTTCGGACGCTGCTGCCTTCTCTGCCGCGGCGTCTTTTCAGGAGCCTTTCATGTTCGACATTGGCTGGACCGAGCTGCTTGTCATAGCGGTGGTTCTCATCGTGGTCGTCGGTCCGAAGGACCTGCCGCCAATGCTTCGCGCATTCGGCAAGATGACGACGCGCGCGCGCAAGGTCGCCGGCGAGTTTCGCGCGCAGTTCGACGAAGCGCTGCGCGAAGCGGATTTGGACGACGTCCGGCAGACGATCGCCGATGCACAGAAGCTTAATCCGATGAATACCTTGCGCGAAGCGATGGATCCGCTGCGGCAGATGGGCCACGATATCAAGGCCGATCTGCAACGGTCGACCACGGTCGACGCCCCGCCTGCGGCGACGCCCGCGGTCGCGGTCGCCGAACCGGCGATGAGCCTAGGTGCTGTGGCTGCATCCGCCGTTGCTCCGATGCCGGTCGCAACAGCGACGACTGTGGCGGAAGCGCCTGCAAAGCCGAAGGCGGCTCGCAAGCCGCGCGCGGTCGCAGCGGCCGCTCCGGCCGTGGAGATCGCCGCTGAAAAGCCGAAACGCGCACCGCGAAAGAGCGTGGCCACCGTGCCCGCGCCGGAACCGGCCGCACCCAAGAAGCGCGTCGCGCCTAGGAAGAAGGACAATGCATGACCGGTGATATCAACGATAAGCCCCAGCCGCTTATCGAACACCTCATGGAACTGCGGACGCGACTGATCTGGTCGCTGGCAGCCTTCTTCGTTGCCTTCGTGGCTTGCTTCGCCTTCGCAAAGCATCTCTTCAACTATCTGGTCTACCCCTACAAATGGGCGGTGATCTGGGCGGGGCTGGATCTCTCCAAATCCGAGCTGATCTATACGGCGCCGCAGGAGTTCTTCTTCACGCAGGTAAAGGTGGCGATGTTCGGCGCGCTGGTCATTGCCTTCCCGATCATTGCGGCACAGATCTACAAGTTCGTGGCACCCGGACTTTACAAGAACGAACGCAACGCCTTCCTGCCGTTCCTGATTGCATCGCCGATCCTGTTCCTGATGGGCGCGGCGCTCGTCTATTTCTTCTTCACCCCGATGGTGATGTGGTTCTTCCTGAAGATGCAGCAGGCGCCGGTCGACGGGCAGGTGGCGATTTCGCTGATGCCGAAGGTCTCCGAATATCTGAGCCTCATCATGACGCTCGTCTTCTCCTTCGGCCTTGTCTTCCAGCTGCCGGTGATCACGACATTGCTTGCCCGTGTTGGGCTGATCACCTCGGAATGGCTGGCGCAAAAGCGGAAATTCGCGATTGTCCTCTCCTTTATCGTCGCCGCGGTGCTGACGCCGCCCGACCCGATGTCCCAGATCGGTCTTGCAGTCCCGACGATCCTTCTCTACGAGATTTCCATCTATGCGGCGCGACTCGTGGAGCGCCAGCGTAGCCGGCGTGCGCTCGACGAGAGTGGCCAGTCGACCGACGTTGCCCGGACGGACAACGTTTGAGCGGACGGCCAGCTGACCCTTGAAGCGCGGCCGGTTTCGACCACCGGCCGGGTGCTCCGTCAGGTCCCCGCCGGGGCTTTTCTCCCATCTGGCGATCTGGAACGACGATGCTCGATATCAAATGGATCCGTGAGAATCCCGAGGCCCTCGACGCGGCGCTGGCAAAGCGCGGTGCCGAGGCTCAGTCTCAAAGTCTGATCGCTCTCGATGAAAGGCGCCGTTCCGTCATCCAGTCCGCCCAGGACATGCAGACGCGCCGCAACGCCGCCTCGAAGGAGATCGGCGCCGCGATGGCGCAGAAGAACAGCGAACTCGCCGAGAAGCTGAAGGCAGAGGTTGCCGAGATCAAGACGTCCCTTCCCGCCGCCGAAGTGGAAGAGCGCGAGCTTACGGCTGCACTCAACGACGCGCTCTCGCGCATTCCGAACGTGCCGCTGGACGACGTGCCTGTCGGCAAGGACGAGCACGACAACGTCGTCAAGCGCGTCGTCGGGCAGAAGCCCGGCTGGAACCATGCGGCTCGGGAGCATTTCGAGATCGGCGAGACGCTCGGCTACATGGATTTCGAGCGCGCGGCAAAGCTTTCCGGTTCGCGTTTCACGGTGCTGACGAGCCAGCTTGCCCGGTTGGAGCGGGCGCTCGGGCAGTTCATGATCGACCTCCACACCACCGAGCACGGCTACACCGAAGTCAGCTCACCGCTGATGGTGCGAGACGACGCCATGTTCGGAACCGGGCAACTGCCGAAGTTTGCCGAGGACCTTTTCAAGACGACTGACGGCCGCTGGCTGATCCCGACCGCCGAAGTGACGCTGACGAACCTCGTTTCGGGCGAGATCCTGGAGCAGGAGAAGCTGCCGCTGCGCTTCACCGCGCTGACGCCTTCGTTCCGTTCGGAAGCGGGATCTGCCGGCCGCGACACGCGCGGCATGCTGCGCCAGCATCAGTTCTGGAAGTGCGAGCTGGTTTCGATCACGGATGCCGAAAGCGCGATCGCCGAGCATGAGCGCATGACGGCCTGCGCCGAAGCGGTGCTGACGCGGCTCGGCCTGCATTTCCGCACCATGACGTTGTGCACCGGCGACATGGGCTTCGGTTCGCGCAAGACCTACGATATCGAGGTCTGGCTGCCGGGGCAGGACGCCTATCGCGAAATCTCGTCCTGCTCGGTCTGCGGCGATTTCCAGGCCCGGCGCATGAACGCGCGCTATCGCGGCAAGGACGACAAGGCGACGAAGTTCGTTCACACCCTGAACGGATCGGGCGTCGCTGTCGGCAGGGCGCTGATCGCCGTTCTCGAAAACTACCTGAACGACGACGGATCGGTTACTGTTCCAGACGCGCTGCTGCCCTACATGGGCGGCTTGAAGAAGATAGAACGGGCGGCGTAAGGCGGGCACGATGCGTATTCTTCTGACCAATGACGACGGCATTCACGCAGAGGGGCTGGCGTCATTGGAACGCATCGCCCGCAGCCTTTCCGACGACGTCTGGATCGTGGCGCCTGAAACTGACCAGAGCGGGCTTGCCCATTCGTTGAGCCTGTCGGAACCGCTGCGCCTGCGCCAGGTGTCGGACAAGCATTTCGCGCTTCGCGGCACGCCAACCGACTGCGTCATCATGGGCATCCGGCAGGTGCTGGACGGCAAGCCCGATCTCGTGCTTTCCGGCGTCAATTCCGGCTCCAACGTTGCCGACGACGTGACCTACTCCGGAACGATCGCCGGCGCGATCGAGGGTACGCTACAGGGCGTGCGGTCTTTTGCGCTAAGCCAGGCCTATATCTATGACGACGGCCGGCGCAGCGTGCCGTGGGAGGTCGCCGAGACGCACGCACCGGCACTCCTCGACAAGCTCATGCATGTCGATCTCCCGACCGGCACGTTCCTCAACCTGAATTTTCCGAAGTGCCGTCCCGAAGAGGTGGAGGGCACCGAAGTGACCGCCCAGGGCAACCTTGCCTTCAATCTCCAGGTGGACGAGCGCGCCGACGGTCGCGGCTTTCCGTATTACTGGCTGCGTTTCGGCGAACGAAGCGGGGATTTCCGCCCCGGTACCGACATCCATGCGTTGAGACAGAATCGTATTTCGGTTACTCCTTTGAAACTCGATCTGACCGATTACTCGGTGCAGGATCGTGTGGCGCGGGCACTGGCTTAGGAGTGGCGAAGTGGCACACAGACTGGTCGAGAAGGAAGGCTTTGCGGCGGTAGTCCTCAGGCTGCGCGCCGAAGGCATATCCGACATCGATCTGCTGACCGCGGTCGAGCAGACGCCGCGCTCCCTTTTCGTGCCGGCGCAGTTTGCCGACGATGCCTATTCGAGTTGCACAATTCCCCTCGACTGCGGGTCCTTCATGGAGGGCGCCGACCTCGTCGTGCGCATTCTGCATCATCTGAAGGTCAGGCCCGGCCATCGTGTGTTGGAGGTCGGTACCGGCAGCGGCTTTACCGCGGCGGTGATGGGCCGGATGGCTGAGCGGGTGCTGACCATCGACCGCTACAAGACGCTGACGGCGGCGGCGCAGCGGCGCATGGACGATCTCGGTCTGCGCAATATCGTCATCCGGCACGCGGACGGCAGCGCGGGAATGCCGGGCGAGGGAACGTTCGACAGGATCCTGGTCACGTCAGCGTTCAATGCCATGCCGCGCTTCTATGCGGACCAGCTGGCCTCGGGCGGTTCCATGATTGCGCCTTTGATGATTTCCGAGAATGAGTGCCGCCTCGTGCGCCTCACAAAGACCGGCAGCCGCTTCGAACGCGAGGATTTGTTCGACGCTCCATACCTGCCGATCGTGCCGCAGCTCGCCTCCTATCTCTGAGATTTGGACTGCTCGGCAGGGGCGATCTGTCGCTTCCGCGCCCGATTCGCGTCTATGGTTAGCGATTCCTCAAAAAAACGCCCGCGACGCCAGTGCCTTAACCCCATGGTAAGATTAACGCGCTCTAATCAGACCTGCGAATGGTGGCGTCTCAAGTGGGTCGAGTCATGGGTTTCAGTGTATCGTCAAGCGTCGGTAAGTCGGCAGGAAAAGTTCTGATGGCAGCTTTCCTGGCGAGCGCTGCCACGGGCTGTAGTTCGGATTCGTCGCGTTTCGGAGGTCTTTTCTCCGGTACGGACAATCTAACGACAAGCTCGATCCCGCGTCGCAATCTGAGTGGTCTCGATGGCGATCCGGTTCCGAGCCAGGATGTCGCGTCCGCCGGGCAGGTCCAGCAGGACTACTCGGGTCAGGGCTCGGCGATGAACCAGTCATATCCCAACGCGCCAGCCCCCCGTTACAATCCGTCAGCGGCACGCGCCGCGTCGGCTCCGGCGGTCGTGCAGCGCGCCGAGCTTGCGGCCCCGACCGCTTCGTCGGCTCCCGTTGCAGTCAGCACGCAGCGCGCGGCGCTCGCCGAACCGCAGCCCGCCGTAAAGAAAATGCTCTCTGCGCCGGCCGCCCAGCGGCTTGCGCCGGCGGGCCTGCAGGCGAGTGCGGAAAAGACAGCCAACGGCTGGACAACCGCCAATGCGCCGAGTGTCACCCTTCGTCCCGGCGAGTCGATCGATACGCTGGCGCGCCGCTATGGCGTCCCCGCGAAGGAGATCTTGAGGGCGAATGAGCTGAAGACCGTCAATTCCGCCGAGCCGGGCCGCCGGATCATCATTCCGACCATGAACGGCGCCAGCGCCGCGAAGGTCGCTTCCGCGGCGACTGACCTTTCCAAGGGCGGGCAACTGCCAGCTCCGGCGAAGGGCCAGGACCAGAATTCGGCCATGCTGCCTTCGGGAAATTCGCTGCGTGACAAGTCGCAGTCCGATCAATCGGCCGGCAAGATCGCCTCCGGCGCGGGCAAAGGCCGGCTGCCAGGCGGCGGCACCTATGTCGTCAAGCCGGGCGATTCGCTTGCCAAGATCGCCAAGGCGACCGGCGCAAACATCGATGATCTGAAAGCGTCGAACGATTTCGGCAAGGGTGGCATCCGTGTTGGACAGACCCTGAACCTGCCGCACGGAGCGACCGCTCCGGCAGCAGATCCAGTCAAGACTGCCTCGATCGTTTCGCAGAAACCCGTGGTGAAGGCTGTCGCGGAGCCCGTGCAAACGGTTTCGGCTCCCGCGCAGGCTGCTGTCGTTGCGACCCAATCGGTCGATGACGCCGCCGAGAAGTCGGACGTCGCGTCCGTGGCGCCTGAGGCAACGGGGATTGGCAAATATCGCTGGCCGGTGCGCGGTGCCGTCGTCGCCGGCTACGGTGCGAACGTCGAAGGCAGCCGCAACGACGGCATCGATATATCGGTTCCCCAGGGCACGCCGATCAAGGCCGCCGAAAACGGCGTTGTCATCTATGCCGGCAACGGCCTGAAGGAACTCGGCAACACCGTTCTCGTGCGCCACGACGACGGTACGGTCACCGTCTACGGTCATGCCGATGCGCTGAGCGTCGCTCGCGGCCAGAAGGTTCAGCGCGGGCAGACGCTCGCGACCTCGGGCATGAGCGGCAATGCCAAGTCGCCGCAGGTGCACTTCGAGGTGCGCAAGAATGCGTCGCCAGTCAATCCGATGACTTTCCTTGAGTAGGTAGTGCGTTTCAAGGAGTGTGCAAAAAGCTCGGGTAACCCCGGGCTTTTTGTCGTTCTTCCCTTTCGATCAGTCGCGATCGAGAACGATACGCCGGCGCCCGGCCAGGTCCTGAATATATTGCCAGGCAACGCGGCCGGAGCGGGCGCCGCGCGTGGTTGCCCATTCAAGCGCTTCGCGATGCAGCTCTTCGTGCTCGACGCCGAGCTTGAAATGATCGGCGTAGCCGTCGATCATCCGCAGGTAGTCTTCCTGGCTGCATTTGTGGAAGCCGAGCCAGAGGCCGAAGCGATCCGACAGCGATACTTTTTCCTCCACCGCCTCCGACGGATTGATGGCGGTCGACTGTTCGTTTTCCATCATGTGGCGCGGCAGGAGGTGGCGGCGATTCGATGTGGCATAGAAAAGCACATTCTCCGGCCGGCCTTCGATGCCGCCGTCGAGCGCCGCTTTCAGCGATTTGTAGGCCGTGTCGTCATGGTCGAAGGAAAGATCGTCGCAGAAGAGAATGATACGGTGAGGCGTGGTCTTGAGCATGTCGAGCAGCTGCGGCAGCGTGGCGATATCCTCGCGGTGCACCTCGACGAGCTTCAGCGACACGCCGGTTGCACTGCGGACATCTTCGTGCACCGCCTTGACCAGCG
Source organism: Rhizobium sp. RAF56 (assembly GCF_052113965.1). Classification (NCBI taxonomy): domain Bacteria; kingdom Pseudomonadati; phylum Pseudomonadota; class Alphaproteobacteria; order Hyphomicrobiales; family Rhizobiaceae; genus Rhizobium; species Rhizobium sp. RAF56. Next base: position 179,866 of record NZ_JBFRDU010000003.1, on the reverse strand, counting down.
AAGATTTGCCCATGCCTCGCGCGCCCCAGAGGAGCACGTTGTTTGCCGGAAAACCGTCGGCGAAACGCAGGGTGTTTTCGTGCAGGATGTCCCGGACATGATCGACGCCACGGATGAGCGTCAACGCCACGCGGTTCGGGCGCGGAACTGGCTGCAGATGGAGGCGTGCCGGCGCCCAGACGAAGCAGTCGGCCGCGTCCCAATCGTTGAGCGCCATCGGCGGTCCGGCAAGCCGGTCAAGCGCATCGGCCAGGCGGCGGATTTCAGTCAGGATCAAGGTGGTCTGGTCGTTTGTCACCGTATTCCTCCAGAAAACTCGTGGGGAAAGTAGTACTATGTTGCTCTATGCCGCCGGGTAGCACGAGCCCTTGCATGCCGAAAGGCTAAAGGGGCGGGAAAACGGTACGGTCGGCTGTTGTTTTTGTTGCATTCATCATCATCGCAACTATAGTCCGGCGGCTCAGCGGGCAGTGGTCCCGCGGTGACTTCTAGGGAGTTTTCAATGTTTATCACTAACGCCTATGCGCAGAGCGCGACAGATTCCGTAGCCGGCGCTTTCGGTGGCTCGGGCATGGAAATGCTGTTCCTGTTTGTGCCGCTTATGGTCGTTTGGTACTTCTTGCTCATCCGTCCGCAGCGCGCCATGGCCAAGAAGCGCGAGGATGTTCTGAAGAACATCCGCCGTGGCGATCAGGTCGTGACCGGCGGCGGCATCGTCGGCAAGGTGCTCAAGGTCGTCGACGACAAGGAACTGGATGTGGAAATCGCCGATGGCGTGCGTGTACGCGTCGTGCGCAGCGCCATCTCGGAAGTGCGCGTCAAGGGCGAACCGGTCAAGGCAGACGCGGCTTAGTGTTCCGGCACGGGCGCGTTGTGATAGACGCGCCCATGCATGGCGGCAGCTCAGTATAACGGCGGGCCGGAACGGGTTGCGTCGCGACCCTATTTCGCCTGACGCCAAGCAAAAGGAAAAGCCCGCGGGCGGGGTCCAGCCCGGCGAGAGGGCGGTACGATAACGTGGCAAAAGGTATAGAAATCCGCGAAGCTCATTTTCCAGGCCGCGCGCCGATCGACGCCTATGGCAATGGCGGCTTCCGCTTTGCCGAAATGTCCCATCGCGGCTCCCTGCTGTGCCTTCCATCGGGCATCTACGGCTGGGACATGACGCTTGAAGACGCGCTCACGCCTGCGCATTTCCAGAAGGTGCTCGACGAGGCGGCGCAGATCGAGGTGTTGCTTGTCGGCACAGGCCCGAACCTGCGGGTACTGCCTGCGGAGCTCAAGGCGGCGTTGCGGGCGCGCCAGATTTCATCCGACCCCATGAGCACGGGTGCCGCCGTGCGCACCTTCAACATCATGCTTGCCGAGTCGCGGGCCGTTGCGGCCGCCCTGATCGCGGTCTGACAAGGCGTGGCATGACGATGACGATGAACGCCGCCGTTCGCAGCAACACAGACATCTGCCTTGAAACCCTGCGCGAGACCGATCGCGACCGCTACCTTGCCTGTCTGCTGTCACCGGCAGACAAGCGCGGCGCGCTGGCGGCGCTCTATGCCTTCAATGCGGAATTGGCGCGCGTGCGCGACTTGGTGCACGAGCCGCTGCCGGGCGAAGTCCGCCTGCAGTATTGGCGCGACCTGCTCGAAGGCCAGGCGCACGGATCGAGCGCGGCCAATCCGATAGCCGCTGCCCTGCTTGAGGTGGTCGGCGAGCACCGGCTGCCGGTCAAGAGCCTGATCGACATGACCGAGGCGCGCATTTTTGATCTTTACGACGATCCGATGGAGACGCGCAGCTCTCTCGAGGGCTATGCGGGCGAAACGGCGTCCGCGCTCATCCAGCTTGCAAGCATCGTGCTGTCTCCGGGCGACGCAAGGGCGTCCGCGGATGCCGCCGGTCACGCGGGCGTGGCCCAGGCAATTGCCGGGCTGTTGTTGCTCATGCCGCTGCATAGGCGCCGAGGACAGGTCTATCTGCCGCAGGAAATCCTGAAGGCGACCGGCCTTGATCGCGACGGCTTCCTTGCCGGAAAGGACACGCCGCGCATATCCGCCGCGATCGATGCGTTCGCTGGCCTTGGGCTGGAGCACCTCGCGAAGGCGAGGGCGGCTGGACCTGTTGCACGGTCGGTATTCCCCGCCTTCCTGCCGGTGACGCTTGCAGAGCCGGTGCTTTTGCACGCGCAGAAGGCCGGCGCTCGCATCCTTGGCCAATCGCTACAGCAACCACAATGGCGACGGCAGCTGCGCATGGCGCTTTCGGCCTATACACGCAAACTCTAGCGAGTGCTGTCCCGCTGGCTAAGCTGGCGTAAGCTTCGCGTTGTAAGAAGACAAAGATCCCATCCATATCGAGGAAGGCATTGCCATGGGCCTGATCATCTGGTGTGTCGTTTTCGCGCTCGTCGTGCTTTTTGCATTTGCCGCGGTACGCATCAGCGCGCGCAGAAAGGAAGACGAGGGCCTGGCGGATGCCGGCTTCGTCATCCTGGAGTTCGGGCGCGCTTTCCCGATGGAGGCGATCCGTCAGCTGCAGAACACGGCGGACGGTAAGTCGGTGTTCGTGCGCCTGCACGACGACAAGGCCGGTTTCATGCGCAACATGGGCAGACATTACGCCTGCTATCTGATCGAGCCGGGCAGGGCGCGCGCGACGGACACGGTCTCTGGCCGAGGACTGCGGGTCCAGTTTCTGGATGCCCCGCATCATGACGGGATATTCGAGTTTGCCTCGCCTTCCGAGGCCGCCGAAGTGGCGCTCTGGCTGCTTGGGAACTATGTCGCCGCAGACCATCCCGGGACAGCGGACGACGGCACGCGCGCGCAGCGGTGAGTGCCTGCGCCGCCGCTTGAGAGTGTTTCTGCTTTTCTACGAATCGCAGACGCTCGCCATCTGTTTGTTTTCACGCAAATCCGGAGGGAAAACCGCGTCACACTTTTCCTGGGATTGCTCCAAGAACGAGGCGGCGCGGTTCAGCGCCTCAGGCGCTTTGCGCGACCGGAGGCTCGACGCCCAGCCACGAGGCGCAGTCTGAAAGTGCACGCCTAGCGACAAGCTGGCGCTTCATGATCGTTTTATCCTTGCCGCGGAAGCGCTTAACGCCCTCCGGCTTGACGATCGAGCCGGGCTCCAGCTCCGGGAAGAGGCCGAAATTGATATTCATCGGCTGGAAGGAGCGCTTGCCGGGCTCCTCGTCGGAGACGAGGTGGCCGCCGGTGATATGATTTAAGAGAGCACCGAGCGCCGTCGTAGCCGGCGGCAGAGCGGGCGCTTCACCCTTGCGTTCGGCGGCAGCAAAGCGGCCTGCGAGCAAGCCGATGCTCGCGCTCTCGACATAGCCCTCGCAACCGGTGATCTGACCGGCAAAGCGCAGACCCGGACGGGATTTCAACGTCAGCGAAGGGTCGAGCAGCGTCGGCGAGTTGATATAAGTATTGCGATGCAGGCCACCGAGGCGTGCGAATTCGGCGTTTTCCAGGCCGGGTATCAGGCGGAAGACCTCGGCCTGCGTCCCGTATTTCAGCTTCGTCTGGAAGCCCACCATGTTGTAGAGCGTGCCGAGCGCATTGTCCTGGCGCAGCTGCACGACGGCGTAGGCCTTGACCGTGGGATTATGCGCGTTGGTCAGCCCCATCGGCTTCATCGGGCCGTGGCGAAGCGTCTCGCGCCCGCGCTCGGCCATGATCTCGATAGGCAGGCAGCCGTCGAAGTATGGCGTGCCTTCCCATTCCTTGAAGCCCACCGTATCGCCCGCGATGAGCGCGTCGACGAAGGCGTTGTACTGTGCTTCGTCCATGGGGCAGTTGATGTAGTCCTTGCCCGTGCCACCAGGCCCGACCTTGTCGTAGCGCGACTGATACCAGCAGACGTCCATGTTGATGCTATCGCGATGGATGATCGGCGCGATGGCATCGAAAAAGGCAAGCGAGTCCGCGCCGGTTTCCGCCTGGATCGCCGCGGCAAGGCCAGGCGCGGTCAATGGGCCGGTGGCGATGATTGCGAGGTCCCAGTCTGTCGGCGGCAGGCCCGAGATCTCCTCGCGGACCACCGTGATCAGCGGATGGGATGAGACCGCTTGCGTCACGGCGTCAGAAAAGCCGTCGCGGTCGACCGCGAGCGCGCCGCCGGCCGGCACCTGATGCTTGTCGGCGCAGGCCATGATCAGCGAGCCCGCCAGGCGCATCTCGGCGTGGATGACGCCGACGGCGTTGCTGGTGGCATCGTCGGAGCGAAAGGAGTTGGAGCAGACGAGCTCGGCGAGGCCATCGGTCTTGTGGGCATCGGTGCCGCGCACGCCGCGCATCTCATGCAGAATGACGGGGACGCCCGCATTGGCGATCTGCCACGCAGCTTCGGAACCGGCAAGGCCGCCGCCGACGACATGAATGGGGGAGTGTGGGGAGGTCGTTTTCATGAGCGGGTGATTATCATGAGAGTGCCTCGGTTCCAATCACCTGGAATCAAAAACGGCACCGTATGGTGCCGTCTTGAGCGGCACCCTGCGGTGCCGGCAGCACGCTCGATCCGATTAACGGAAGGAGCGCGAAGCGATTGTGCGGATGTCATGGCGGGTGATGCCGATATCCGAAAGCGTCTGGTTGGAAAGGCCACCGAGTTCGTTAAGCGTGCGGCGGTAGCTAATCCAGCTCTTGGCGATACGAAGCGGGTTCATGGTATTTCTCCTCGAAGATCAATTCGCGAGCGGCGTGATTGCCGTCTCAGCGGGTTGACGTTTATATAGGCGATCGGCGGATAATTGTGCAGTGCAATTAAAAGGCGGCTGCTATGCAATTGTGCAATAACGTGCCTATTCAACGCTCACATACCAAATTAGAGGCAGACTGCAAACCGCTGCATCTTTTGCCTAAATTATTGATTTCTTACGTGCAGGTGGGCGTACGAAGTCTGCCCTTGGATCCAGGCAGAGGGCAGTTGTTCTGAGCGACGCTTATGAATAAGTTCGTGCTGCAATGCACAAAAAGAACGCCCGCCGCGGAAGACCGCAACGGGCGTTATGGAAGGCGGTTACCGGTTACCCGGACGCCAGGCCTTTTTGATTAGCGGCCGACGGCTTCGCGGGCGACGCGGCCGATGTCAGCGCGGTCGATGCCGAGGTCGTGCAATTCGCGAGAGGTCATACGGCCAAGTTCGCTGACGGTCTGACGGTACTTGCGCCAATTGTTGAAAGAGCGTGCGATGTTCATGTCTGTCCCCTTTCCTAGGGTTCCGGGTTTTGCCAGCTGCCGTTCGGCGCTGGCCTCTGTCTGATGAACTGGAATATATGGTGCGCTGCAAAAACTAAAAGAGCGAATGTTTCATGCCACCCATGCGTCTGATGCAACTCTAGGGCCGAATTGCCTAATGGAGTGGCGTGATGTTGTGCAGGAGCACCTGTGGAAGCGGATCGGGGTGAGGCAATTGTCGATCTCTTCGGGATCCTGGACGCGATCGTCCCACGCCTACGCTGTGAGCGTCTTTATCCTCCCCGGCTGGACGAGTGCTGCTTGCGGGCGACGACGAGGCCGGGGTAGCACTCCGCTTTCGGTAACGACGGGCCATAACGCGTTGAGTTAAGAAAAGAATAACGCCCACCGCGGGAGGAGGAGGCGGTGGGCGTCATTTGCGGGATCGGCAACTGGGAGGAGGTGTTGCTGATCCATCGGAGCGCACTTTTGGGAGGAGGAGGGTGCGGCTCCGAGTTTCGTTCGAGGGAATCATTCCCTGCGCATTCCGCTATGTGAAGATAAGTATGCGAACCAAGATTGTGCACTGCAATATATTCATACGAGGCATGTCGCTGCTGCATATCATCGCGTAGGCTGCTACCCTCGCTTTACCACCCGAGGCATCAAGTGCGCTTTGCGGGCCGCGTAAGGAATTTGTGTGCCCCAAAAATCAGATAGTCGCACGATTTGTGCCGGGCCATGGTTCCCGATTATATAGGGATAGGAAACGGCCCTTTTAAGAGCCGAGGGCGTCAAGGCGAGGTGAAGATGTATCGAGGCAGGCTTTCCAGAGACCTTGCGCAATGGGTGGACAAGGGCCTGATCGGCGCCGACGCTGCCGCTGCGATGATGGCGGAATATGATAGTCGACCGATAAGCTTCAGCCTCGGACGTGTGCTGACCGTGCTTGCAGCCCTTCTCGTCGGCGCGGCGCTACTGCTCTTCATCGCGTCCAACTGGGAGGAGATCCCACGTCTCGCCCGCCTCATCGGCATCGTCGCGCTGATATGGGGGTTCTACCTCGGTGGTGCCTATTGCCTGGTGCGGGGCAGGACGACCGCCGCGGCCGGCCTCCTTGTCGTCGGCACGCTCTCCTTCGGCGGTGCCATGTCCCTGGTCGGACAGATGTACAATCTTTCTGGCGACGAATTGATGATGGTACTCGTCTGGTTCGTGGCCGCCTGCACAGTGGCGTTGATGTTTCGCTCCGGCATTCAAGTCGTCGTTGCCGGCCTTCTCGCCTGGGCGTTCTGCGGCCTCTATCTTGGTTATTATGATAGCCATTGGACGGCTGGTGCTGGTTGGATGCCCTGGGCGCCGCCGGTCATGGCGGCAATCATCCTTGCGCTTGTCCGCTACGCCGACGCGCCGGTCGCGCGACATTTGGCGTATCTGATGGTGATCGGCTGGTTGATCTGGCTCTCTCCCACAAATCTGCATACCGCCGTTCTCTTCGCCGCGTTCGGCATGGCCGCTTTCCTGGCGGTGAGCTTGCCGATGTCACCGCTGGCGCGGCTCTCGCAATCGGCGGGGGCGGCACCTGCTTTCTACGCGTTTCTTCTGGCCGCTATCGGGCTTTTCCTCGCTCACATCGAAATCGCGAGCGGGCCGCGGTTCCTGGCACTCGGCGGCGCGACGCTTACAGCGGCGGTGGTGGCGATCGTGCTCGCCGGCCGCGATAACGGCGCTGTCCGATATCTCGCCTACGCAATGTTCGCCGGCGAGGTGCTTTACATCGCCAACCAGACTGTAGGCTCGATCATCGGCACGTCAGGCTTCTTCCTGGTAGCCGGGATTTTTGTAGCTATTGCCGCCTGGCTGGTGATCCGTCTGGAACGGCGATTTTCTCACCCGAGGCTCTCGGAGGCGCAGTCATGATGCTTACGAGCGAAATCACAGGCATTCGCTTTGCCCGCCGCATCTGGATCGCGGCGATCGTCGTTGCCGGACTGCAGACGGCCGTTCTCGGCTATATGGTCGGTCAAAGCATCTGGATACTGAGAAGCGGCACCGAGGTGTTGCTGAAAACCGCCCCGATCGACCCGACCGATCTGCTGCGCGGCGACTATGTCACGCTGAACTACGATATCTCCAGCGTGCCGGTCTCGACCCTTGTCGGCGGACCTCCGAGCGAAGATCTCTCGGACCAGATCCTTTCCGTCCGGCTCGCGAAAGGCGAGGATGGGTTCTGGAGCGTCGTCGAATCGTCTTTCGGCACGCTGGAGCCCAAGCCCGACACGGTTATTCTCAAGAGCTTGCCCAGCAACTATTCTCAAGTATCGGCCGGCACGACGATGCGGGTCACCTACGGCATAGAGCGATACTACGTGCCGGAAGGTAAGGGCCGAGATCTCGAGGAGGCCCGCAACGAACATCGCGTTTCCATCGCCGCTCGCGTCTCTCCCGAAGGTACGGCGCAGATCCGCAGCCTGCTGCTCGATGGGCAATCCGTCTATGACGAGCCACTTTATTGAGCCTTGCTACCGTTGGTCCGCGTATAGCGTCGCGTAACCGTCATTTTTCCTTTGCGCGGTTTGAAACGGGTGATATAGAGACGCCGCGCTCCGGAAGGCGTCATGCGCAGGCATTGCCATGAGGTTTTGCGAAACGCGGGTATGGTGAAATTGGTAGACACGCCAGATTTAGGTTCTGGTGCCGTAAGGCGTGGGAGTTCAAGTCTCTCTACCCGCACCAAGGCTGCCTTGCTGGCGGGGAGAGGTTGAGGAACCGACCTGTTTTCCCAACGCCCGCAATACGACGCGCCATTTTGCTCGGCAAAATGATGAATAGATTGCATGAAAGCCACGTCCGGCCCTCGTCCGGCGTCGTGCTCACCGAAACAAACGGCTGTCTGGGCACGGCCGCCACGAAATGAAGGTAAGAAAATGCAGGTTATCGAAACGCTCGCTGAAGGGCTGAAGCGCGAAATCAAGGTCGTTATTCCGGCCAAGGATATGGAAAGCCGGATGAATGAGCGCCTGGCCGAAGTCAAGGACAAGGTCCGCATCAACGGTTTCCGCCCCGGCAAGGTGCCGGCGGCCCATCTGAAGAAGGTCTACGGCAAGTCGATCATGGCCGATCTCGTCAACGAGATCGTGCGCGACCAGCCGCCGGCGATCCTGACGGAGCGCGGCGAAAAGTCTGCGACGCAGCCTGAGATTTCCATGACCGAAGACAAGGACGAGGCGGAAAAGATCCTCGCCGCCCAGGCCGATTTCGAATTCACGCTCTCCTACGAAGTCATTCCGGCGATCGAGCTGAAGTCGAACAAGGGCATCAAGGTTACCCGCGAAGTCGCTGAAATCTCGGAAGACGAAGTCACCGAGCAGATCATGCGCATCGCCGATAGCGCACGCTCCTACGAAGCCAAGAAGGGCAAGGCCGCCGACGGCGACCGCGTCACCATGGATTACCTCGGCAAGGTCGACGGTGAAGCCTTCGAAGGCGGCAAGGACGAAGACGCTGAGCTCGTTCTCGGCTCCGGCCGCTTTATCCCGGGCTTCGAAGGCCAGCTCGTCGGCGTGAAGGCCGGCGATGAGAAGACCATCACCGTTACCTTCCCGGCCGACTATCCGGCCAAGAACCTCGCCGGCAAGGAAGCCACCTTCGACGTCAAGATCAAGGACGTTGCGGCCCCGGGCGAAGTCGAAATCAACGACGAACTCGCCACTAAGCTCGGCCTCGAATCGGCCGATCGCCTGAAGGAAATCGTCCGCGGCCAGATCGAGAGCCAGTACGGCTCGGTCACCCGCCAGAAGGTCAAGCGCCAGATCCTCGATCAGCTGGACGAACTCTACCAGTTCGACACGCCGCAGCGCCTGGTGGAAGCCGAGTTCGACAACATCTGGCGTCAGATCCAGACCGATCTCGCCCAGTCCGGCAAGACTTTCGAAGATGAAGACACGACGGAAGAAAAGGCGCGCGAGGAATATCGCAAGCTCGCCGAGCGTCGCGTCCGCCTCGGCCTGGTTCTCTCCGAAATCGGCGAAAAGGCCGGCGTCGACGTGAGCGAAGACGAACTGCAGCGTGCGCTTTACGACCAGCTCCGCCAGTTCCCGGGCCAGGAAAAGGAGATCCTCGAGTTCTTCCGCAAGACCCCGGGCGCTTCGGCCAACCTGCGCGCTCCAATCTTCGAAGAGAAGGTAATCGACCACCTGCTCACCGAAGTCGACGTAACGGACAAGACCGTTTCGAAGGAAGTGCTGCTCGCCGATGACGACGCCGAAGGCGCCGAGAAGGCCGAGACCAAGAAGGCTGCTCCGAAGAAGAAGGCTGCCAAGGCTGAAACCGCCGAAGCTGCTGGCGAAGGCGAAGAAGCCGCTGCCCCTAAGAAGAAGGCCGCTCCGAAGAAGAAGGCTGCTGAAGACAGCGCCGAGTAACGGCCGTTACACGACGATTGCTGAAGCCACCCCACGGGGTGGCTTCTTTTTTTGCCCTTGAGCTGCGTATCGACCGCCGCGCAACGCGGCTTACCTATCCTTCAGCTCCATGAAGCGTATGCGATTGTTGAAGGGGTCGATCACGGTCAGTTCCAGCCTCGTGCCCTCGTCTTCGAGGCCCGGCTTCATGTAGCGGTAGTTCTTCGCCGTAAGCTCACCATGCAGCGCGCGGATCCCGCGCATATAGACGACCATGTTGCCACCCGGCGTCGCGTCGCCTGCGTGCTCGGAAAGATGGAGCTTCAGTCCAGCGCGAGAGACCTGCGTATAAAGCGGGAAGTTGTCGCCGTAGCGATGTTCCCAATCGACGGTAAAGCCCAGAAAGCCGAGATAGAATTCATGAGCTTTCTCGACGTCAAAGATGCGCACGATCGGTGCGACCTCTTCGAAGTCGATCGATCCATTGGCTGAAGTGGCCGGGACGTCGTCGAGCTTCGCCGACAGGATGTTCCAGTTCGCTAGCCCGAACTGCCGGGCGACGATTTCCAGCGCTTCACTATGGGTGATCGTGGCGCCGCGTGCTGCAAGCGCTTCCCGCATTGCTTTCGCCATGACTTTTGCATCGCGATAATCGCGCATATCCGTTCCTTTCGCTCCGGCGAAGCCTTCGCCAGTGCCCGCATTGCCGACGTCTTCGCCTGACGATTGAAACGGTCAGGAAGGATATGGGAGGCGTTCGCCATGCTCCCTAGGGAGCGCGGGGCTGCCGGCCGCCTCCGGCCGTGGAGGCAGACTACAGCACATTTTCCGAATTGGAAGCCGGTCCGGAGCCGAATCAAAGCTCCGATTTGATGTCGCCCATGCGGTTCCAGGCGTCGAGCCCTGCGATCTTGTAGGCCTCCGCAAGCGTCGGATAATTGAAGGTGTTTTCGACGAAATATTCGACGGTTCCCTTAAGGTTCAGGACCGCCTGGCCGATGTGGACCAGTTCGGTCGCCCCTTCGCCGATGACATGGACGCCAAGCAGACGGCGTGTCTTCAAGGAAAAAATCAGCTTGAGCAGGCCGGTATCGAGGCCCATGATGTGGCCGCGAGAGGTTTCGCGGAACCGTGCGATGCCGCACTCATAGGGGATGCCGCGCTCCTTTACCTCTTCCTCCGTCAGCCCGCACGTCGAGATTTCCGGTACCGCATAGATGCCGTAGGGGAAATATTTCGGCGGCTCCTTGGCGATCGCACCGACGGCGACGCGGGCAGCGATTCGCCCCTGTTCCATCGAAGTCGAGGCAAGGCTCGGGAAGCCGACCACGTCGCCGGCGGCGAAGATATGCGGCACGCTGGTGGCGAAGGTTTCCGGATTGACTTTTAGACGGCCGCGGCTGTCCGCCTCCAGCCCAACCGCGGGAAGGTTGAGCGTGTCGGTTGCACCCATGCGACCGGCAGCGAAGAGAACCATATCCGTCACTATATGGCGACCGTTGTCGAGTGTGAGCGCGACCTTTCCATCCGGCTGCTTTACCACCTTGTCCGCCGTCTGGCCGAGATGCAGCTTCATATTGCGGTCGCGAAGCTGGTGGATGAAGTCTTCGACGATCTCCTTGTCGATAAAGTCGAGAATGGTCGACTTGGGGTCGACGAGTGTCACTTGCGTGTCGAGCGCGCTGAATATCGTCGCATACTCGATGCCGATGACGCCGGCGCCGATGACGACCATCGAGCGCGGCAATCCGTCCATATCGAGAAGTTCGTCGCTGTCGACAACCGTCTTGCCGTCGAAGGGAATATAATTCGGCCGGAAAGGTTTGGTGCCGACCGCAAGCAGGATGCTGTTGCCGCTGACGAGAAGCGTCTCGCCGTCGTCCTTGGCGACCTCAAGCGTATGCGCGTCGACGAAACTCGCCTTGCCGCGGATATGCTGCACGCGGTTGCGCGCAAACTGGTGCTCCAGCACCTCGACCTCGTGATTGAGGGTGATCAGCAGGCGTTGCCTGAGATCGTCGGCGCTGATCTCCTGCTTGACGCGGTAGGCGCGGCCGTAAAAACCGCGCTCACGCCATCCAGAAAGATTGAGCGCCGTTTCGCGTAACGTTTTCGAAGGAATGGTGCCGGTGTGTACCGATACGCCGCCGACGCGCTTGCCCTGCTCGATCACCAGGACCCTCTTGCCAAGCTTGGCCGCCTGAATTGCGCCACGGCGACCGGCTGGGCCGCTGCCAACTACAACAAGATCGTATGGGTGCATCGCATCGTTCCGAATGACCGAGGGGAGAATTACATGCCGCAAATACGACATTTGGATATCGCGGTCTATTCGGTAACCGGTCAATGTTACAGATTGTCTAATGTGGAAGCCGATATTCCGACAGCTACCTGAAAGTACGGGCGAGGGCTGGAGGTGATGCTTGTGATCGTCGCGTGAGCGATTTCACAGGAGGCGCAGACCCTTGAGGCTGGCGTGTCCATCCTTGCCGATGATGATGTGGTCGTGAACCGTGATGCCGAGCGGCCTGGCGGTCTCGACGATCAGCTTCGTCATGTCGATGTCGGCGCGTGACGGGGTCGGGTCGCCGGAAGGATGGTTGTGGACGAGAATGATGGCGGTTGCCGACAACTCCAGTGCCCGTTTGACGACCTCGCGGGGGTAAACCGGCGTATGGTCGACGGTGCCGCGTCCCTGAACCTCGTCGGCGATGAGGACATTTCTCTTGTCCAGGAAGAGGACGCGAAACTGCTCGCGCGCTTCGTGGGCCATGGCCGCGTGGCAGTAGTCGATGAGCGAGGACCACGAGGAGAGCACTTGTTTGCCCTTGATTTCGCTCTTCAGCATCCGCTGAGCGACCGTCGATACCAGCTTCAAGTCGAGCGCGACGGCCTCTCCCACGCCCTTGACTTCCTGGAGGAGTGCAATCGGTGCGCCGATCACGCCGCCTAGCGTTTTGAACCGTTCGATCAGCGCCTTGGCGATCGGTTTGGTATCGCGGCGCGGAATAAGCCGGAAAAGCAGGAGCTCCAGCACTTCGTAGTCCGCAAGCGCGACCTCTCCACCGTCGCGAAAGCGATTGCGCAACCGCTCGCGATGACCATGGTAGTGATTGGATTCGGGCGGATCCGTCGGCTCCAGCCGAGCCTGCCGGCCAAGACTTCCCCGCTTCGGCGCCTGCTCGGCGAAGAACATCCGCTCGTCGAACAGGGATGCTTCGTCCTTCCCCTCGTTTGCGTCGCCGTCATCTTGTCCGGGCGGGGCGGGGCGGTTGGGCATCGGCTATCCCTATAGAGGCGGCAGGCCCGGACGGTCGAGGCCGCCCGGCGAAAGCGTGAAGATCTCGCAGCCCGTCGCCGTGACGCCGACCGTGTGCTCATACTGCGCCGAAAGCGACCGATCGCGGGTGACGGCGGTCCAGCCGTCCGAGAGCACCTTTACGTGCGGACGGCCGAGATTGATCATCGGCTCGATCGTGAAGATCATGCCTTCGCGCATTTCGGGACCTTCGCTGGCGCGGCCGTAGTGAAGGATGTTCGGAGAATCGTGAAAAAGGGCGCCGACGCCGTGGCCGCAGAAATCCCTGACGACCGAGCAGCGCTCGGCTTCGGCATAAGTCTGGATCGCTTCGCCGATCGCGCCGGTACGTGTGCCCGGACGCACCCCGCCGACGCCGCGCATCAGTGCCTCGTAGGTGACCTCCAGCAGTCGTTCCGCCGAGCGCTTGACCGCACCGACGGGATACATGCGGCTCGAATCGCCGTGCCAGCCGTCGAGTACATAGGTAACGTCGATGTTGACGATATCGCCTTCGCGGAGCGGCTTGGCATCCGGTATGCCGTGGCAGACGACGTGATTGATCGACGTGCAGGAGGATTTGGTGTAGCCGCGATAGTTGAGCGTTGCGGGGTAGGCGCCGTTGTCCAGGCCGAATTCGAAGACGAAACGATCGATCGCGTCCGTCGAAACGCCGGGCTTCACGATCGCAGCCAATTCGTCCAGGCAGCGCGCCGTCAGCTGGCAGGCTTTGCGCATCCCGGCGAAGGCGTCGGGGCCGTAGAGGCGGATGGCCCCCGTATTCTTGGCCGGCGCCGTCGACGCTTCGATATAGTTCACCATGGATCAGCCTTTACGCAGTAATTGTCGTCTCAGTACATAGTGCAGCTATGCCGGGTTCGTCCATCGGGATCAATCCCAGCGGCGTTATTTCGCCCGGCGATACGCGGCAATTGAGGGCATAAACCTCGACGCCGCGCCGAACCGCGCGCTCGAAGGCGGTGGCATAAAAAGCGTCCATGTCGGCGCAGATCCGGAACCTGTCGCAGTCGTCGCGCTGAATGACATAGAGCATAATGGCGCGATGCCCACCCTCCACCATGTCGCCGAGTTCTTCCAGATGCTTGGCGCCGCGCGCGGTGACCGTGTCGGGAAATTCCGCAAGTCCCGGCTGCCTCGAGAAGTGAACGTTCTTCACCTCCACATAGGCAGTCGTTCGCGCCGGATCCGTCAACAGAAGGTCGATGCGCGAGTTGCGTCCGTATCGCTGTTCGCGCTGTATCGTCTCGTAGTTGCCGAGGTCGCCGACAAGGCCGGCAGCGATTGCCTCCATCGCAAGCCGATTGGGCATCGCGGTGTTGACGCCGACCATTGTCCCGTCGGCCTCGACCATCTCGAAGACCAGGGTGTATTTGCGCTTCGGGCTGTCATGGGCGGAGAGCCAGATCAGCGATCCCGGTGTCGTCAAACCTCGCATCGAACCGGTGTTCGGGCAGGAACCGGTGACGAACGTGCCATCCTCGAGTTCAGCGTCGAAGAGAAACCGCTTGTAGCGCGAGATGAGACGCGCGGGGACGAGGGGAGGGTCGAAGATCATGCGAACGGGGCGTTTCGTCAGGCCTTTTCCATGGCGTAGGACCCCGGAGCTTCCTCGATCGCGTTCAAGGCGTCGCCGCCGGGCTTACGGGCGGGAACCTGACGGCTATCCTGCTCTTCGATCCATGTCATCCAATGCGGCCACCAGGAACCCGGTGTCTCCGAGGCTTGCTCCATCCAGCGATCGTAATCGCCTTCGGCCGGACCGCCGGTCCAGAATTGATACTTGTGCTTGTCCGGCGGATTGACGACGCCGGCAATATGGCCCGATCCAGTGACCACGTATTCGACCGGGCCGCCGAAATATCCGCTGCCGACGAAGACCGATTTCGCCGGTGCGATATGGTCCTCCTTGGTCGCCAGATTGTAGACGGGGATCTTGACGTCCTTCAGCGACAGCTTCTTGCCGGCAAGCACCATCTTTCCCTGGCTCAGATTGTTCTCGAGATAGCAGTTGCGGAGGTAGAAGGAGTGGTTGGCCGCCGCCATGCGGGTAGAATCGGCGTTCCAGAAGAGCAGGTCGAACGGCATCGGCTCCTGGCCCTTCAGGTAGTTGTTGACGAAATAGGGCCAGATCAGCTCCGAGGCACGCAGCATGTTGAAGGCCGTCGCCATCTTCGAGCCTTCAAGGTAGCCGGTGACCTTCATCTGGTCCTCCAGCGTCGCAAGCTGTTCCTCGTCGACAAAGACCTTGAGATCGCCGGCGTGGGCGAAATCGACCTGCGTGGTCAAGAACGTCGCCGAGCGGATGCGCTTGTTCTTTTCCTTGGCATGCAAGGCAAGCGTCGCCGCAAGCAGCGTGCCGCCGACGCAGTAGCCGACGGCGTTGACTTCCTTCTCGCCCGTCGCCTTTTCGATCGTATCCAGCGCGAAATCGATCCCCTCACGGGCGTAAGCCGTCCAGTCCTTGTCGGCATGGCGTTCGTCGGGGTTGACCCAGGAGATGACGAACACGGTCTGGCCACGCTCGACACACCATTTGATGAAGGATTTTTGTGGGTTGAGGTCTAGAATGTAAAATTTATTGATCCATGGGGGGCAGATCAGCAGCGGGCGTTTCTGCACCTTGTCCGTCGCCGCGTCGTACTGGATGATCTGGCACACGTCGCTCTGGGCGATGACCTTGCCGGGGGTGAGCGCCATGTTCTTGCCAAGGGCGAACTTGGTCATGTCGGTATGCCGCAGCCGAAGGTCTCCGCCGCCGGCGCTGATGTCCTCGGCAAGCATCCTCATGCCGCGCACGAGGTTCTCGCCGTTGGAGGCGACCGTCTCGCGATAGACTTGTGGGTTGGTCGCCGCGAAATTGGCCGGCGACAGCGCTGCCGTGATTTGCTTGACGTAGAAGGAAGCCTTGTGGCGGGTGTGTTCGTCGAGCCCTTCGGTGTCGTTGACGAGCTTCTCGATCCAGTCGGAGGTGAGCAGATAGGTCTGGCGCACGAAGTCGAAGAAGGGGTTGTTTTCCCAGTCGGCGTCGGTGAAACGCTTATCCCTGGGTTGCGCCGCGGCCGCCGGATCGTCGTCGCCCGCGAAGCGCTGCATCGTCCGGTTCCACATGCCGAAGTAGCCCGAAAGCAGCTGAGTCTGGGCGTCAAAGGCGCGGCGCGGATCGGAAAGCCAGTACTCGCCGACCTTCGACATCGTCTTGATCAGGTCGGTCATGGGATCGGCAAGAACGTTCGAGCGCTCGCCGCGTTCGCGCGGGGCGAGCCAGGCGGAAGCGGCCTGGCCTAGATTTTCCAGTGCGCGGGCGAGGTTGACGGCCATCGCCTCGGGATCCTTGACGACATAGGCATCAATGGCTTTTGGATCGAAGTTGGCATAGCCGCCTTTGGGCTCGTCGGCCTTCTGCTTCTTATCCGTCACGCCATGCCTCCCCGCGCTCGTTATCGTTGTTTTCCATTTGTACATCCGCAGGGAAAAGGAATACAAGGTCGAATGACGCCCTTGCTTTGCTTAAAAGACGCATCTAACACATGCTCGGCAGGGCTTGGGCATGGGACAGGACGACGGTATGAGCGGCTCTTTGACGGCGAAGTTAAACGCATATTCAGCGATCTGCGGCGTCCTGGTGCTTGCACTTGGTGGTTGCAGCACGCCGGAGGAGAAGGCGGCGGCAGCCGCCCGCCGGGTACCGCCGACGGCGGTCGTCATGAAGTCGGCGAGCGGAACAGCGTCCCAGGACAGCGGTCTGCAGCGCTACAAGGATGGCTATCCGTCGTTCAATGGGCCGCTGACGGCAGCCAATGTTCAGATCAACGATCAGCAGGCCGCGACGACGCAAAAGCAGATGTCGGCGCTGGCCGCTAGCCGTGACTCGGGAGCGATTACTCAGGCGGAATATGAACGGCGCGTGGCCGAGATGCGCAAGCTCGCTGCCGAGCACGGGCCTGATACACTGTCGCAGATACAGAATTGATCTTGCGTTCCAAGCGATTCCAAAGCAAAGCGTAAAAACACTTCGATTTTTAAATTTTCTTCCTGGCTGGAAGCGGGTCGTGCCCTCGGTCGCCCAAGTTTCACCGCATCGCCGATGCCAGGATACAGCGACGGCGCCGCGATTCCGAAGTTCGTATCGGGGCAGTCCGCAAGAGCGACGAACTTCGTAGCGGCTTGATGCCGCCGTCCCATGGGGAAGAAGATGGAAGAGTTTCACAAGGTCAGGCGTTTGCCGCCATATGTTTTCGAACAGGTCAACCGTTTGAAGGCAAGCGCGCGAGCGGGTGGAGCCGATATCATCGACCTCGGAATGGGAAATCCGGATCTGCCGACCCCGAAGGCGATCGTCGATAAGCTGTGCGAAGTGGTCCAGGACCCGCGCACGCATCGTTATTCCTCGTCCAAGGGTATTCCCGGCCTGCGCCGCGCGCAGGCTGCCTACTATGCGCGCCGCTTCGGCGTGAAGCTCAATCCGGATACGCAGGTCGTCGCGACGCTCGGCTCCAAGGAAGGCTTCGCCAACATGGCACAGGCGATCACCGCGCCTGGCGACGTCATCCTTTGTCCGAACCCGACCTACCCGATCCATGCCTTCGGCTTCCTGATGGCGGGCGGCGTAATCCGCTCCATGTCCGTCGAGCCGGACGAGAGCTTCTTCCCGCCGCTCGAGCGCGCAGTTCGCCACTCGATCCCGAAGCCGCTGGCGCTGATCCTCAACTATCCGTCCAATCCGACCGCCTATGTCGCGACGCTCGACTTTTATAAGGAAGTTGTCGCTTTCGCGAAGAAGCACGACATCATCGTGCTCTCGGATCTTGCCTATTCCGAAATCTACTTCAATGACGCTCCCCCGCCTTCCGTGCTCGAAGTGCCGGGCGCCATGGACGTAACGGTCGAGTTCACCTCGATGTCGAAGACCTTCTCGATGCCCGGCTGGCGCATGGGCTTTGCGGTCGGCAACGAGCGGCTGATCGCGGCGCTCACCCGCGTCAAGTCCTACCTCGACTACGGCGCGTTCACGCCGATCCAGGTTGCCGCGACCCATGCGCTCAACGGCGACGGGGCCGACATCGCCGAGGTGCGCAGCATCTACAAGCGTCGCCGCGACGTGCTGGTCGAGACCTTCGGCAAGGCCGGCTTCGAGATTCCGCCGCCGGCGGCGACCATGTTCGCGTGGGCGAAGATCCCGGAAAAGTTCCGGCAACTCGGTTCGCTGGAGTTCTCCAAGCTGTTGGTGGAAAAGGCCGATATCGCGGTTGCGCCGGGTATTGGTTTCGGCGAGCAGGGCGACGACTACGTCCGTATCGCGCTGGTCGAAAACGAACACCGCATCCGCCAGGCGGCGCGCAACTTGAAGCGCTTCCTGTCGACGGCCGACGAAACCATGCATAACGTGATTTCGCTGAACGCCCACCGCTAATCTCAAGGGCAGCCGCTGAGCGGCTGCCTCTTCATGACACATCAGGATCGATCCATGGCAGATGCCCTCAAAATCGGCATTGCGGGGCTAGGCACCGTTGGTGCTTCGCTCGTCCGCATCATCAACCAGCGCAGTCACGAGCTTGCCGTTACCTGCGGCCGTCCCGTTCGGGTCGTCGCCGTTTCGGCGCGCGACCGCACGAAGGACAGAGGGATCGACCTTACCGGCATCGAGTGGTTCGCAGGGCCGGTCGACATGGCCCAGAAGGCCGACATCGACGTCTTCGTCGAGCTGATGGGCGGTGCTGAGGGCGCTGCCAACGCCTCGGTTCGCGCCGCACTGGCGCGTGGTCTCCACGTGGTGACAGCCAACAAGGCGTTGCTTGCCTATCATGGCGTCGAATTCGCGGCGATGGCCGAGGAAAAGGGCGCGCTGCTCAACTTCGAGGCGGCCGTCGCCGGCGGCATCCCGGTCATCAAGGCGTTGCGTGAATCGCTGACCGGCAACACGGTGTCGCGCGTCTACGGCATCATGAACGGCACCTGCAACTACATCCTGACACGGATGGAGAAGGAGGGGCTGTCGTTTGCCGAGTGCTTGAAGGAGGCGCAGCGGCTCGGTTACGCGGAAGCCGATCCGGCTTTCGATATCGAGGGCAACGATACCGCCCACAAGCTGGCGATCCTCACGACGCTTGCCTTCGGCAACAAGATTGCCGCCGACGATATCTATATCGAGGGCATCACCAATATCTCGATCGACGACATCCGCGCAGCGGCCGATCTCGGGTACCGCATCAAGCTGCTCGGCGTCGCCCAGCGCACCGAAAGCGGCATAGAACAGCGCGTGCACCCGACGATGGTGCCGGTGCAGTCGGTTATCGCGCAGGTGGACGGCGTAACCAACGCCGTTGCGATCGAGTCCGACATCCTCGGCGAATTGCTGATGGTTGGCCCCGGCGCCGGCGGCAATGCGACCGCCTCGGCGGTGCTTGGCGATATCGCCGACATCGCCAAGAGCCAGCCGGGCGCCCAGCGCGTTCCGGTACTCGGCCATCCGGCGGCGACGCTGCAGCCCTATCGCAAGGCGCAGATCCAAAGCCATGAGGGCGGTTACTTCATCCGCCTGACGGTCGAGGATCGCATCGGCGTATTCGCGAGCGTTGCCGCGCACATGGCGGAAAACCACATTTCGCTGGAATCGATCGTGCAGCACTCCAAGGAGTATCTGTCACATCCCGCCCAACAGACGATCATCCTCGTCACCCATGCGACGATGGAAGATTCCGTGCGCAAGGCCGTGGCCTCGATCAAGACCGAGGAATATCTCATTGGCGAACCACAGGTCATCCGCATCGAGCGTCCGAAGGAAGACAACTGACGCTCGTCCGGCCCTTTGAAGGCGATGGACTGCGGTCTGGGTTAGGTCATGACTGAAACATGGGTGCATACCGAGAGGGGCCGGCTCTTCGCGAAACGTTGGGGCGGGAGTGGCAACCGAAAGCCGCCGATCGTCCTCTTTCACGATTCGCTCGGCTGCGAGGCGTTGTGGCGCAGCTTTCCAGAACGTCTGTCAAAGGCTTCCGGGCGGCCTGTGATCGCCTATGACCGCCTCGGTTTCGGGCGGTCCGATCCGTATCCCGGCCGGCTTGGCTTCGACTTTATCGAGCTGGAGGCGCGGGAGGCTTTCCCCGCTCTACGCGCGCATTTCGGTTTCGACTGCTTCGTGGCGCTCGGCCACAGCGTCGGCGGCGAAATGGCGGTAACGACTGCCGCTGCCTATCCGGCCGAATGCGAAGCGCTGGTCACGGTCTCCGCTCAAGCCTTTATCGAGGAATGCACGCTTGCGGGCATCCGCGAAGCAGAGCGCGCCTTCGCAGAGCCGGGCGAGATGGATAGACTGAAGAAATACCATGGCGAAAAGGCGGAGTGGGTCCTGAACGCATGGACCAAAACCTGGCTCGCACCTGAATTCGCGGACTGGAACCTCGACGCCGATCTCGCCCGTGTGAAATGCCCCGTGCTTGCCGTTCACGGTGAGGACGACGAATACGGCTCTCCCCGTCACCCCCGGCGCATCGCCTCGCTCGTGGCCGGCCCGTCCAAGGCGGAAATCATACCGGGATGCGGGCATGTGCCGCATCGCGAACGAGAAGAGCTTCTCGTCTCTCTGGTTTGCCAGTTTCTCAACGGCAATGCTGCGGTGGATAGCGTGGATAGCTTGGAGAACGAGCAGGTCGCGTCCTAAATCCGCCATTTCTTTCGCCTCGCTGCTGTAATAGGAAGAGGCGGAAGAACATGAGGGGAATGGTGGAAGCGGCGGATCCTGTACAGCGGGCATTTTTGGGCGTCGAGCAGTCGGCATCGGGCAATCGCTGGGTATCGCGGCTCGACCAGGCAGGGCAAAACCGCGCGCTTGCGATCGCCCAGACCCACGGACTGCCCGATCTGATCTCGCGCGTGCTTGCCGGTCGCGGCGTTGCGCTCGATGAGGCCACCGCATTCCTCGATCCCACGATCCGCAGCCTGATGCCTGATCCCTATCTGCTGACCGATTGCGAAAAGGCGGCCGAGCGCCTGCTCAAGGCTATCCGCAAGGGCGAAAGCGTTGCCATCTTCGGCGACTACGACGTGGATGGCGCGGCGTCCTCCGCGCTTATGTATCGCTTCCTCAGCCATTTCGGGGTTCGCGCCCGCATCTATATTCCTGACCGGATTTTCGAGGGCTACGGGCCTAATCCAGCGGCAATCCAGCAACTGATCGAGGAGGGCGCCGGCCTGATCGTCACGGTCGATTGCGGATCGACGAGTTTCGAGGCGCTCGCCGCCGCACGGGAGCGCAACACCGACGTCGTCGTCATCGATCATCACCAGGTCGCCCACGAGCTGCCGCCCTGTCACGCGCTGGTAAACCCGAACCGGGAGGATGATCTTTCGGGGCAGGGGCATCTCTGCGCGGCCGGCGTCGTCTTTCTCGTGCTCGTGGCGGCCTTGCGGCTCCTGCGCGAGGCGGGCGATCCGCGTGCCCGCACGCTGGATCTGCTTGCCTGGCTGGATATCGTGGCGCTGGCGACGGTCTGTGACGTCGTGCCCCTGAAAGGGCTGAACCGTGCCTACGTCGTCAAGGGCCTGATTGCTGCGCGCCATCAAGGCAATGCCGGCCTCTCGGCGCTGTTTCGCAAGGCCGGTCTCGGTGGCCCGGTAACGCCCTACCATTTCGGCTTCATGATCGGCCCGCGCATCAACGCCGGCGGCCGCATCGGCGATGCGGCGCTTGGATCGCGATTGCTCACCATCGACGACGGCGCCGAGGCAGAAGCGATTGCCGAGCGGCTCGACGAGCTCAATCGCGAGCGTCAGGCGATGGAAGCGCTGATGCTGCAGGAAGCCGAGGCCGAGGCGCTGGCGGAGTATGGCGACGGCAGCGGCGCCACGATCATCGTCACTGCGCGGGAAAACTGGCATCCCGGCATCGTCGGCCTGATTGCATCGCGGCTGAAGGACAAGTTCCGCCGTCCGGCCTTCGCGATCGCCTTCGATCCTTCCGGCAAGGGCACCGGCTCCGGCCGCTCGATCAACGGTTTCGACATGGGCCGCATGGTTCGTGCTGCCGTCGACGCTGGCCTGCTCGTCAAGGGTGGCGGACATGCCATGGCGGCCGGCCTGACGGTCGAGCGCGCTAACCTTGGCAGCCTTCGGACCTTCTTCATGGAAAAGGCGCAAAAGCCGGTTGCCGCGCTGGTGGCCAACGAAACGCTGAAGATCGATGGCGCGCTCGGCGCCACGGGTGCCACGGTCGGCCTGATCGATCAGCTTGAAACGGCAGGCCCATACGGGTCGGGACATCCGCAGCCGATCTTCGCCATCCCCGGCCACCGCTTGCGCGACTCCCGTCTCGTCGGCCAATCTCACGTCAAGGTGACGCTGGAGGCTCAGGATGGCGGGCGTCTTGAAGGCATCGCCTTCCGCGCCGCTGAAACGCCGCTCGGCGATCTCTTGCTCAATGGCCGCGGTCTTCAGCTGCATGTGGCCGGGACGCTTGGGGCGGACCACTGGCAGGGCGCCCGCCGCGTGCAGCTGCGCGTTACCGACGCGGCCAAGGCGCCGTAGCGAGACACTCGCTGTTTGACGGTTCAGGCGGGCCGCACGCCTTCACAGGTCTTTTGCAGCCGCAACGAGCCATGCATGGCCCGGATCGTCGCCTCGACAGTGAATTTGAGAAGTCGCTGACCGATCACTCATCGATAAGTGAACGGATCTATGATCGCCAAAAACTAAGTGATTGGAATTACTGAAAAGTGGCACGCCCTAGGGGAGTCGAACCCCTCTTCCCAGAATGAAAATCTGGTGTCCTAACCGATAGACGAAGGGCGCCTGCGCTTCGCGTGGGCGTCTTATAGTCAGGGGTTCTTGATCCCGCAAGCCGGAAATTGAAAAAATCCACTACGGGCCAGCAAATTTTCCGCCTCGCTAATTCGCCCGGTGGCCTCGGCGAGATCCCGGCGCCGGCGACCGTATCCTTCGTCGGCGCAACGACATGGCCGCCGCGACAGGTCACGTATCCATGCTCTGCTTTGTCGTCGCAGCCGAAAAGTTTAAATGATTGATTTTATTGGAAGAAGTGGCACGCCCTAGGGGAGTCGAACCCCTCTTCCCAGAATGAAAATCTGGTGTCCTAACCGATAGACGAAGGGCGCCTGCGCTTCGTGTGGGCGTCTTATAGTGGGGTGATTTCATTCCCGCAAGCGTCCAGTTCGATTTTTTTCACAAAAAATGAGGAAAACCGCCGCATTGCGGAATCGCGCCGATAATGACGCAAATACAGGCTGTTAGGCTGACATTGAACATGGAGGCACCGCGGCGGATCTGGTGCGGCGCGACCGGCGGCGAGAATGCGAAAGAGCGTGCATTGCGCCGAAAGCCGGCAGATCAGCTGCGGTCGCAGCCCCAGTTCCAGTCGCGCGCCGTGCCGATGTCGATGTGCACCGAATCCGTATGGCAGTATGTGCCGACGCCGCCGCGGTCGGGCAGGGAGCGGAGATAGGTCGCAATCTCCCATTTCGAAATGCCGGGCACCTGGATGTCGGCTGCGTCGCAATGCGTGTGCAGCGATTCCTCGCTGCCGCCGACGAGCTGGTTGTGAACCGGGTCGCGATAGCCGGAGGTGACCATCACGGGCCGGCCGAAATGCGTTTCGAGGCTCTTCAGCTTGTCTTTGAGCGCCGGCTTGAAGCAGGCCACCTGAACCTCAGCGTTCTGCAATTCGATGCCGACAAGGGCGCTGTTGGTCGCCGAGGGTAGCGATGCGTATTGGAGTAGCGATCCGGGGTTCGGCTCATTGCTCGGCAAGCCGTAGAGCGCGTTTCTGACTTTGGGCCTTGCGCCGTTCGGTTGAACGAGTGATGCGGCCATGCCGGGCGTCAGCTGGAAATCGGAATTCTTGAGGGCCGTGGCGCCGTCTTGCCCCTTGGACGCAAGCATTCGCGAAATCGCCCGTGCCTTTTCATGGCCCGCGGCATCCACCGCGCCCTGAGTGGCGTTCGCGACTTGCTGCGGCGGGTCGAGCTTCGAGCTATTTTCGGACGACTGGCCGTTCGGAAGCACGACCGGCTCGGGAGCCGTTGCGCTCGGGGCTGCCGGAGGGCTGCTATAGATATTGCGTATTCCAGCCGCGGCGGGCGGCATTGGCGCCTCTATTGATGTTCCAGAGGCAGGCAGCTGCGGATAGCTCGGCCCGCCACCGCTGGAAAAGATGCTCGACCGGTTCGCATTGACCGCGGTCGGCTGCAGGACCAGGCCGCCGATGCTAGCCTGTCCGGCAGTGGCCGAACCGGGCAGCGCGGAGGAATTGAGACCGGAGCCGGGCTGTTGGTTCAACGCCTGCGCACCGCTGACGTTGCGCAGCAACGGATCGCGGTAGCCGCCGTCGCGAGCGGCGGCGGCCTTGGCGTTCAGGGAGGCGGCAAGGGTCTCGCCGGCCGTCGGAGCCGGAGCGGCGGAAGCTGCGTCAGCACCCGGTTTAGTCTTTCCGTCGGTCGTTGCGCAGCCGGCAAGCGCTAGAAGCGCCAGGGCGGCGGCGCCACCCATCAACCTCAGTCTGACTGCGATGTCCGGCCGATTGTGCAACTGACGAATCCTGTTCCTGGTCTCGTCGAAGCAGACAGCAAATTAGCGACGCCGCGCGTACAAGGAACAAAAAGTCGCACGGAATCTAGCACTTGACGCTTCGAGTCGCAGAAACATGCATCAGCGGCGGAGGCCGAAGCAAGTGCCAATGCGGCTTGCGAGGCCCACGTTCGCCGGCGCCGCAAGCCTCGCAACAGCCTCGGACTTACCAGACGCCGGTATTGGCCATCGAGGCCCAGGGTTCGGCCGGGGCGAGGTCCGCGCCCTTCTGCAAGATCTCGATCGAAATGCCGTCCGGCGAGCGCACGAAGGCCATATGACCGTCGCGGGGCGGGCGGTTGATGGTAATGCCGTTGTCCATCAGCTTCTGGCAAATGGCGTAGATGTCGTCGACCTCATAGGCAAGGTGACCAAAGTTCCTACCACCTGTATAATCCTCCGTGTCCCAGTTGTAGGTCAGTTCCAGACAGGGAGCGAGATTGGCTCGCGCGGCGTCCAGATCCGCGCTTGCGGCGAGGAATACCAGGGTAAAGCGGCCCTTTTCGTTTTCGTAACGGCGGATTTCGCTTAGCCCGAAAAGCGTCGTATAAAAGTTCAGCGACGCGTCGAGATTTTTGACGCGTACCATGGTGTGGAGATAGCGCATTTTGTATCCTCTGTGTTGGCCTTGGGTGCGGAGACACCAGCTTCGGGCAAGACTAAGCGTTAAGATATGCAGCTGGGAATAATCGAAAACTAGGACTTGCGCTTTTCCGTTACCAAGATGTTAATCTTGACCGCAAGAATCAGTTAACTGTAACAGTGTGACGCGTAATCGAGGGGCTGGCCAATATGGGTGACAGAATTGCACCGAAGGGAATCGCCGACTTTGAGGAAATGTCGGGGGAGCCGGTCGAGCTTATTGAGGTAAGTGGGGTCGTCAAATGGTTCGACGTCGCCAAGGGGTTCGGCTTCATCGTTCCCGACAACGGTATGCAGGACGTTCTTCTTCATGTCACCTGCCTGCGCCGCGACGGATATCAGACCATCCTCGAAGGCACGCGCATCGTCGCGTTGATCCAGCGCCGCGAGCGCGGCTACCAGGCCTTCAAGATCCTCTCCATGGATCAATCGACCGCAGTGCATCCTTCGCAGCTTCCGCCGGTTCGCACGCATGTGCAGGTAACGGCGACGAGCGGGCTTGAGCGGGCGCTGGTCAAATGGTTCAATCGCACGAAGGGTTTCGGCTTCCTGACGCGCGGCGAGGGGACCGAGGACATTTTCATCCACATGGAAACCTTGCGCCGTTTCGGCCTCACCGAGCTTCGTCCGGGACAGGTGGTCCTGGTCCGCTTCGGGCCGGGCGAAAAGGGTTTGATGGCGGCGGAAATCCATCCCGACTCGCCGACCCCCGTCAGCAGGCCGCATTGATGACGGCGATCCGAAATTTTTTTAGAAGCGCCGTTTTGGCGCTTTTTTTCTTGCATGTGTTTGCTTCGAGCGGCGTGCAGACTTCCTATGCCGCGGAAGCGATAAAATTCGCCTCGGAGCAAATGGTCATCCACTCGGCCAGTGGGGAGCGGAAACTCACCGTGGAACTGGCGATCTCCGCCCTGCAGCGCGAGCATGGCCTGATGTTTCGGAAATCCATGCCGGCCGATCACGGCATGCTGTTCGACTTCGGCACGACGCGACCGGTGCTGATGTGGATGAAGAACACGCCGCTGCCGCTCGACATGCTGTTCCTCGACGCAAAGGGCGCCGTCTTTTCCATTCAGGAGAACGCCGTACCCTATTCCGAAGCGATCATCGATTCGCGCGCGCCGGTGAAATACGTCATCGAATTGAATGGTGGGACCGCGGCCAAGCTCGGCCTCAAGGTCGGAGACAAGGTTTCGAGCGCGACGATCGACAGGACACTGTAACGTCTATCTGACCAATCCTTACGCCTATCGCCCGGAAATCTGCCGTCGATGCAGAGACCGACTCATCGGTCTTATGGCGACCCCTGCAGGGCTCGAACCTGCGACCTAGTGCTTAGAAGGCACTTGCTCTATCCAGCTGAGCTAAGGGGCCGAAATCATATGCCGCGGCGCCGAAAAAGGGCGCTCTCCAGCGCGACCTCAGTGGGTCCAGGGCTGCGTGCGGGTGTATCGGAAATTGTCCGTATAGGAAACGACCTGACGGTTCGCCTCATTCGGTTGAATGACGCGGTAGTCGATGCCGTTGCGTTCCGCGTAGGCAACCGCCTGCTCCTGCGTATCGAAGCTCAGCCTGACCTGCTGGCGGGTATCGCCGGACGATGTATAGCCCATGATTGGATCGATTTTGCGCGGGCTTTCCTGGTCGAACTCCAGAAGCCAGAGATTCGTCTTCGCCTTGCCGGACTGCATGGCGGTCTTTGCGGGCCGGTAAATCTTTGCAGGCATGGCTGCGACGTCTCCGAAAGAAGCGGCTTCCCCGCCTTGATCCTCTACTTCGCTCCCGCCCGCAAGGGGCTCAAGCGACATGTTCACGCCCTGAGGCCAAACAGCAAAGCCGTCCCGCGCCCCAACGCCGAAGCATGCAATTTTGCTTACCGGCGAATCCTCTGGCTTTCAAGCGAAAATGAGCTTCGCCGGCCCTTTGAAGCGATGCCGCCACCAAGGCGTTCGCTCGCAACCGCAAAGCCTATGCCAAACCGTTTATTCTTGGGGAAAGTGGTCGGAGTGGAGAGATTCGAACTCCCGACCCTCTGGTCCCAAACCAGATGCGCTACCAGACTGCGCTACACTCCGAACCGACGTGGTGGGAGATACACGGTTCATATCGCGGCTGCAACAGCTAATCCGCTGCCGGCTGTTGAAAGCGATCCGATAAAATACGTTCGCGTGTCCGACCGACAGATCTGCTCACGTCATCCACTTGCGGTGGTCGGCGAAGCGCTCGGCCAGCAGGTCTATGAACAGCCGGACCTTGGTCGGAAGGTGGCTCCGGTTCGGATAGATGGCGTTGATGGCGAATTCGACGCCCTCGTATTCAGGCATGATCCGGACCAGTCGGCCAGCCGCCAAGTCGTCGTAGATGACGAAGCTCGGCGCGAGCCACACCGCCCTCCCGTTCACCGCCAGATAGCGGAGCGCTTCAGCGCTGTTCGACAGGACCGTGCCATGGACCCGCACATTCTCCTGATTTCCGGCAGCGGACACGAAATGCCATTCATCGCCAAAAGGATAGTAGCTGTACTGCAGGCAGTCGTGGCCTTTGAGATCGCCGGGCGCGGTCGGTGCCTCGTGGCTTTCGAGATAGGACGGGGAACAGGCCAGCACGTGGCGCCATGGCGTGAGCTTGCGGACGACAAGCGTGGAATCCGGAGGCGGCACGGTACGGATCGCGAGATCATAGCCGTCCTCGATCATGTCGATCATTCGCTCTCCGATGTTCAGGTCCAGCGACACCGAGGGGTAGAGTTCCAGAAACTCGTCGATGACGGGCGAAAGGAAGCGCACGATATGCGTGCTCGTGTAGATCTTCAGCGTGCCGCGCGGCATCGAGGTCAGCGCGCCGACGGCCCGGTCGGCATCCTCGAGGTCAGCAAGTATCTGCGCTGACCTTTCGTAATAGAACTTGCCCGTCTCGGTCAGGCTTACCTTTCGGGTCGTGCGGTTGAGCAGCCGTACGCCGAGCCGTTCCTCGAGCGACTGGACGTGGTTCCCGACCATCGTCACCGACATGTTGAGACGACGGGCCGCCGCGGAAAAACCACCGCTTTCGACCACGCGACCGAAGACTGCAAGGCTCGTCAGACGATCCATCCGTCCCTCCCGATTATCCGCTCTGAGTTTATGATCCTTCCCAATCTAAGCAGATTATCAATCCGCGCATAACGGGGCAATTTCATCTCATCAAACAAGGCCCCACGGAAGACGGGGCGGACCAAAGGAAAACGACAATGGTTGAGATCCCCCGCAAGGAAGCCTTCGAGACTGAAACCAAGGAAGTTACTTCGAAGACGCCCCATGCTCGTACCGCAAAGGCAGTGGAGGTTCCCGCCGTTCCAGCCGAGGAGACAATCGCCGCCGCCGAAACGCCCCCGAAGAGCGGCCGCGGCGTGATCAAGCGCGGCGTCCTCATCGCCGCACTTCTTGCAGGGGCAACGTTCGCCGCGGAGTATGGCTACCACTACTGGGTGGTCGGCCGCTTCATCGAATCAACCGACGATGCCTACGTGAAGGCCGACTACACCACGATCGCACCGAAGGTTTCCGGGTATATCAAGGATGTGCTCGTCAACGACAACGATATGGTCAAGGCTGGCCAGGTCGTCGCCCGCATAGACGACCGCGACTACCAGGCCGCATTGGACCAGGCAAAAGCCGACCTGAAGGCGGCCGAGGCAACGATCGGCAATATCGATGCGCAGCTTGCCCTGCAGCAGTCCGTTATCGAGCAGGCGAAGGCAACGATCGTCGCCGCGCAGGCTTCACTGAAATTCGCCGAAGCGGACAACGACCGCTTCCAGAACCTGATCCAATCCGGCGCCTCCACCACCCAGCGCGCCCAGCAGTCCACATCCGCCCGCGATCAGGCCGCCGCCCTGGTCCAGCGCGACCAGGCAGCGCTCGTTGCCGAACAGAAAAGGGTCGGTGTGCTCCAGAGCCAGCATGAGCAAGCCACCGCCCAGCGTGACCGCAGCGCCGCCGCCGCCCGGCAGGCCGCGCTCAACGTCTCCTACACGCAGATCGTCGCAGCCGTGGACGGTACAGTCGGCGCACGCTCGATCCGCGTTGGCCAATTTGTCACTTCGGGCACCCAGTTGATGGCCGTGGTTCCGCTACACGCGGTCTATGTCGTCGCCAATTTCAAGGAAACCCAGCTCACCAACGTGCGTCCGGGCCAGCCTGTGGAGATCAAGGTCGACAGTTTTCCGGATGCGGCCATCAAGGGTCATGTCGACAGCGTCTCGCCGGCGAGCGGCCTCGAGTTCTCGCTGCTGCCTCCGGACAACGCCACCGGCAACTTCACCAAGATCGTCCAGCGCATCCCGGTCAAGATCGTCATCGACGATCAGGCTTTGCGTGGTCTGTTGCGCTCAGGCATGTCGGTCGAGCCCGAGATAGATACCAAGGCTGCAACGACGCAGGGAGAAGGATTGTCCAGCCACGCTGGATAATCCTTCCGACGCTTCCTCGATTATCATCGCAACTCCGTCATGAGAATGTTTCCGCATCGCCGGAAGGAGAAAGTCATGGCCACTCTTCAGCTTGCAGCAAACAGCAACCAGCCGATTCGGCCCGCCGCCGCCGCTCCCGCCGCAATGAGCCCTTTGAGGATGTGGAGTGCTGTCGTCGGCTCCACGCTGGGTGCCTTCATGGCCGTGCTCAACATCCAGATCGTCAATGCCTCCTTGGCCGACATCCAGGGTGCGATCGGCGCTGGCACCGATGACGGCGGTTGGATCTCGACCTCCTACCTGATCGCCGAGATCGTCGTCATTCCGCTGAGCGCCTGGCTTGCCCGCGTCTTCTCGGTACGCAACTACCTGCTGGTCAATGCCGTCCTCTTCCTCATCTTCTCGGTTGCCTGCGCCTTCGCGGCAAACCTGCAGCAGATGATCATCCTGCGCGCCATCCAGGGCTTTTCCGGCGGCGTGCTGATCCCGATGGCATTCACCATCATCATCACTTTGCTGCCCAAGGCCAAGCAACCGATCGGGCTTGCCCTTTTCGCCCTCTCGGCCACGTTCGCGCCTGCCATCGGCCCAACTATCGGCGGCTATCTCACCGAGAACTGGGGCTGGCAGTACATTTTCTACGTCAACCTCGTGCCGGGCGCTCTGATGGTGGGTATGCTATGGGCTTCGCTGGACCACGCTCCGATGAACCTTGGGCTGCTGGCCAAGGGCGATTGGCCCGGTATCGTCACCATGGCGATCGGCTTGGCAGCGCTTCAGACCGTGCTCGAGGAGGGGAACAAGGAAGACTGGTTCGGCTCGCCGTTCATTGTTCGCCTGTCGATTATTGCCGCCGTCTCGCTGACGCTATTCCTGATCATCGAGCTGAGGACCGCCCACCCGCTCCTGAACCTGAGACTGCTGGTGCGCCGCAACTTCGGCTTCGGTATCCTCGCAAACTTCCTGCTCGGCATCGCGCTCTATGGCTCGGTCTTCGTTCTGCCGATCTACCTGACCCGCATCCAGGGTTACAATTCCGAGCAGATCGGCATGGTGCTGGCCTGGACCGGCATCCCGCAGCTTCTTCTGATCCCGCTGGTTCCGCGGTTGATGAAGCGCTTCGATGTCCGCCTGCTGATCGTCGTCGGTTTCGCGCTGTTCGCGACCTCGAACTTCATGAACATCTACATGACCGCTGACTATGGGAGCGATCAGCTCTTCTGGCCGAACATCGTTCGCGCGATCGGCCAGGCGCTGGTGTTCACGCCGCTGTCCGCCATCGCCACTGCAGGCATCGAGCAGGAGAACGCGGGTTCCGCGTCGGCTCTTTTTAACATGATGCGCAATCTTGGAGGTGCGGTCGGCATCGCCTCGCTGCAGACGTTTCTCTCGAAGCGCGAGCAGTTCCATTCGAACATCCTGACCAACTCCGTCTCGGTATTCGAGGAAGCAACCCGCGCCCGCGTTGCCCAACTGACCGCATACTTCATGAGCCACGGCGTTTCGGATCAGGCAACCGCCACCCACAAGGCTGTCATCGCCATCGCCCTGAAGCTTCGCAAGCAGGCAAACATCATGGCCTTCAGCGACACGTTTTTCCTGCTCGGCGTCGCCCTGGTCGTCGCTCTGGTCGCCAGCCTGCTGCTCAAAAAGCCCGGCAAACTCTCCGGCGGTGGCGCTCACTGAGCGCCCGCCCAACCAAAGGCTGATCAGATGAACACCTCCATCCACGCCACCAAATCCAACTCGCCCAGGGCAGGCGGCACCAGAGGCGTCGATATCAATCCGGCTCTTTCGATCGTCGAATGGCTGTCCGGCGACGAGTGCCACGCGCTCGACGAGCCGGGTCTTCTTGCCGCATTTGGCCGCCGCCTGCGGGCAATAGGACTTCCCGTCGACCGTCTGACGCTGCATCTGATGACACTTCATCCCGAGTTCCTGGGTCGCACCCTTGCATGGGCACCGGGCGAGCCGATCGAAATCCACGACCGGGAACACGGCGCCCACGTGACCTTCGCACGCAGTCCTCTGCGCAAGGTCATGGATACGCGGCAGCCGATGATCGTCAGCGTGACCGACGGCGATCAGGATTCCTGGCAGGACATCGACGTTTTCGCGGGCCGCAGCCTGAGCCAGCTGATGATAGCGCCGCTCTGCAACGTCGACGGTCCGGTCAGCGCCGTCGTCTTCGCCACGAAAGAGGCGAGGGGGTTCATGCCATCGGACATCCAGATGCTGGAGCGGCTCCTTCCGGCCCTTCGCAACACCTGCGAGCTCCGGATCATGCGCCAGATCGAACTCAGCCTCCTCGATACCTATGTCGGGCCGATGACCGCGCAGCGCATTCTCGCGGGACGCATCCGCCAGGGCGAGATCGAATCCCTGGAGGCCGCCTTGATACTCTGCGACCTGCGAGGCTTCACCGAACTGTCCAACCGATTTCCGCCCGGCGAAATGCTCGAACTGCTCAACGCCTACTTCGACATCGTCGTGCCCGCGATCACCCGCGAAGGCGGCGAGGTCCTGAAGTTCATGGGCGATGCCGTCCTCGCCTTCTTCCCGACCGCCGACGCAGAGGAGGCCAGCACGGCCGCGCTCTCCGCGGCGAGATCGATCGTGGACGAGCTCGCGGACTTCCGTGACAACGGACTGAAGTTGCGGGCGGGGATAGCGCTGCACTACGGAAAGGTGAGCTACGGCAACATCGGTTCCGGGCACCGGCTCGACTTCACGGTGATAGGGTCAGATGTGAACCTGCTCAGCCGAATTCAGAGCGCTTGCGGTGTACTCGGCAAGACGATCCTCATGTCCGATGCTTTCCGGCAGAAGGTGGCCGACGAAGACGTCCAGTCCGCCGGCTTCCATCGCCTTCGCGGCTTCGAAAGGAATATCGAGTTGTTCGGGCTGGAAGCGACCGATGACGGAATCTTGTAACCCAATCCGGCCAAGGAGCAGAGTGTCGTTCACTCGGCCAGCGCATAGACTTCCGCCGGCCGCGTGACACCCTTGAGAGAGAAGGTGCCCACCTTTTCGAAACCTGCCTGAAAGTGGGACACGAAGTCTGCGGACGCCAGCAAGCTGCGGTCAACGGTGTCGCACAGCTTTTCCATGCGAGCCGCTTCGTTGACCGCTTTTCCGATCGCGGTGAAGTCGAGGCGTCGGAGAGCGCCGACGTTTCCATAAAAGACCTCGCCGACGTGCAGGACGATGTCCACGGGAATTTCCGGCTGCGCGGCGTCCGACCGCCTTCGATTGAGCGCGGCATTCGCTTCCATCGCCCCCTTCGCCGCCGACAGCGTCCGCCGGCATGCCTCGGCAGGGTTCTCCCGTTCGGCCGGAAAAATGGCGAGCAGGCTATCGCCCATGAATTTCAGGATTTCGCCGCCATGCTCTTCGACCGGCCGCCCTAGCGCTTCGAAATGCTCGTTCAGCCACGCGACAATATGGTTCGGCGGATGGTCTTCGTTGAGCGAGGTAAAGTTCTTGAGGTCGGCGAGCAGGATCGCCGCATAGATCGCCGCGCCTTCGCCGCGCTGCGTCTGTCCGCTGAGAATTCGACCGCTGGTGCGTGTACCGGTATAGACCGCCAGCATATCCGCCGCGACGCGGGTTGCGGCGATGCGGTAGCAGGCGAGCGCAAGCGCAGGCAGGAAAATATCGAGGTCGGCAATTTGCTTGTCCGAGAAGCCTGAAGGACCATCCCCGGCCAGGGAAAATCCCACACCGGCGAGAGCGGTTCCGCTCGGGTAAGGGGTAAGCTTCAGAAGGTAGTCGGTCGCGCCAAGATCGGCCAAGTCCTTCAGCAGCGCGTAATGTGCTGTGTCCTCATCGGGCGCCGGCAGCTTCCAGCGGCCATAGCTAAGGTCGTTCGCAAGAAGATAGGAAACGGGCGACCTGCGGAACATCTCCTGGCCCGCATCGTCATGTCCCTGAACCTCCATCGAAATGCCCTGAGATCGCGACCATGCGACTGCGAAGCCTCGTTGCAGGGGGTCGATGGATGGCATGGCGATCGAAGCGCGAAGGAGCGGGTATCCAAGTGTCACCAGCCGCTCTGCGACGCCCTCCAGGATTTCTTCGACGCTGTCCGTGGACAGGCCTTTGTCGATGATCCACTCGACCAGTTCTTGCATTCGGAAATCCTTAAGGACCGTCATTTCCCGTAAAAAAGTCTGATGTCGCCGTAAATCCACGCACATTTCGAGCCGCACGTTTTCAACGTCTTCCACCCTTTGATCATTTTTATGACGAGCGGGCTCGTGGAACAACTTCTGCCAAAAGTCATTTGGTTGTTCATGAAATCAATCGCTTCGACCGCAACGCTGTCATTATTTCTCTCCTTCAGCGTCGCTGCCGCGCAGGAGCTTCGGCCAGAAGCTATCGACGCCGCATCGCTTGCCTCCATCGCCCTGGAGCGTCCGCTCAAGCCTTCTCAGGATCCGGATCCCGCGATCGTACGCCTGCAGGTGCTGCTGGACCGCGCGGGTTCCTCTCCGGGCGTCGTCGATGGTCTTTACGGCGAGAATGTCAGCAAGGCGGTGGCCGGGTTCGAGACGATGAACGGCCTTCCAGCCGACGGAAAACTCGATCCCGACGTGATCAGCCGCTTGGACACTGGTGCTCCGATCGTCGAGAGTTATGTCGTCACCAACGAGGATGCTACCGGCCTTGTCGACCATATACCCGAGGACTACGGGGAAAAGGCCAAGATGGCGAGCATGGGTTACACAAGCGTGGCGGAGAAGCTTTCGGAGCGATTTCATATGGATATCGATCTGATAAAAGCGCTCAATCCCGGCTCCGACTTTGCGCCCGGCAAAACGGTAGAGGTCGTCACGCCGGGACCGCCGAGAGAGGGGAAGGTCAAGCGCATCGCGGTCAGCAAGAAAGAGGGGCAGGTCCTGGCCTACGACGAGGCGGGAAAATTGCTCGCGGTTTACCCGGCGACCGTCGGCAGCAAAGACAATCCTTCCCCAAAGGGCACACACAAGGTCAAGGGCGTCGCGAGAATGCCCGTCTATCGATACGACCCCAAAGTGAACTTCAAGCAGGGCAGGAACAACAAGGTTCTTATCATTCCCAAGGGGCCGAACGGTCCGGTCGGCAGCGTCTGGATCGATTTGACCGAGCCGACCTACGGAATCCACGGAACCCCGGATCCCGAACTCATCGACAAGGTTGGATCGCACGGCTGCGTCCGCCTGACGAACTGGGATGCGGAAGAACTCGCGGGCATGGTCAAGCCGGGCGTCGTCGTGAAGTTCGTCAATTGACCGTATGACGGTCGCGCGCCGACGAACCCCTTAGAGTTGCTGGCGGAGTGGCCGGAAGGCTTCCCGGAGTTCGACCGAGAAGAGCGCGGGCTGCTCCCAGGCGGCGAAGTGGCCGCCTTTGTCGACCTCGTGGAAGTAGGCGAGATTGCGGTAGGCGCGCCGCGCCCATGTCTCCGGCGCCTGGTAGTTCTCTCCAGGAAAGACGGTGATGGCGACCGGCAGCGCGATCTGATCGGTTTTTTCCGCAGCGGATAGCGCAGGACTATGCCCGCCGCCATACTCCCAATAGAGCCTTGCCGACGAGGTGGCGCTGTTTGTCAGCCAGTACAGCGTGACGTCGTCGAGCACCTCATCCGGCGATTTTTCCGGGTCGCTGTTGTCGTATGTCCAACGCGAGAACCCGGGATGACCGAGCATCCATGCCGCCAGGCCCGTCGGAGAATCCGCAAGCGCGTAGCCGATGGTCTGCGGTCGCGTACCCATGAGGGTCGCATAAGACCTGTTCCCCATTTTCGCGGCTGAAATGAACGCGTCGAAGGCCGCGCGCTCCTTCTCGGTCAATCCCGCTGGGGGCGGACCGCCGACCGCAAGGATGGCTGCAATTTCCGGCGGGACGATTGCCGGCAGATTGATATGGATGCCCATCAGGCCTGCAGGCGCAAGCCGCGCCATCGCCTGGGATACCGGCGAGCCCCAGTCGCCGCCCTGGGCGACATAGTGCTGGTAGCCAAGGCGCTTCATCAGTTCCGCCCAGGTCGCCGCTATGCGGTCGGGGCCCCAACCGGTGCTCGTCGGTTTTCCGGAAAAGCCATAGCCGGGCATCGAGGGAATAACCACGTCGAAAGCGTCTTCGGCGCGTCCGCGATGGGCCGTCGGGTCGGTAAGAGGCGCGATGATCTTCAGGTTCTCGAAGATCGAGCCCGGCCAGCCATGGGTGATGATGACCGGCATCGCGTTGGGATGCTTGGAGCGAACGTGAATGAAGTGAATGTCGATGCCGTCGATCTCGGTCATGAATTGCGGAAAGGCGTTGAGCTTCGCTTCCGCTTTCCGCCAGTCATAGCCGGTGCCCCAATATGCAACGAGCGGTTTGATCTTGGCGAGCGGTATTCCCTGGGACTGGTCGTCGACGGTCTCCCGGTCGGGCCAGCGTGTCGCCACGATGCGGCGGCGAAGATCGACGAGTTCGTCTTCGGAAATATCGACACGAAATGGGCGGATCGCGTCGCTCCCGACACTCGCACCGCTCGCGGCCGCCGCCGCATAGGAGGGGAACAGCCCGAAAGTGCCCGCCGCAGCAGCAATTCCCACCCCGGCGGCGGCCAGCAGGTTGCGCCGGCCGGCGTCGATGTTTTCCAAGCCTTCGTTGCGATCATTCGGCTGTGACATGTCAGTCTCCCATATCCGTTGGCCTCCTTGGAACGTGGAAGTTCGGGAGCCAGCGCGCTCGCTGCCTGAAGCGAGAAAGCGATCAATCTGGGCGGACGTTGCGCGCGGGGTCGAAACGGCAGGTCACGTCCATCCAGGTGGCTTTGGATGGACGTGGTTCATACTAGCGGCGTGGCAATGCGCGCGGCGCAACGATCTTAGCGCGACCTCGGTTCAGCCTATCAGGT
This sequence comes from Rhizobium sp. RAF56, assembly GCF_052113965.1. Lineage (NCBI taxonomy): Bacteria > Pseudomonadati > Pseudomonadota > Alphaproteobacteria > Hyphomicrobiales > Rhizobiaceae > Rhizobium > Rhizobium sp. RAF56. Next base: position 143,409 of record NZ_JBFRDU010000003.1, on the reverse strand, counting down.
TAGCGCGAGGCGCGCTGGAAGATGTTCAAAGCGGGTCCATGAACGATCTTCGACCCCATCAGCTGACGGCATCGACTGCGATGACGGCATCAGCAAAGGCCTGCGGTGCCTCTTGCGGCAGGTTGTGGCCGATGCCGCCGGTAATGACCCGGTGCTCGTATTTGCCCGAGAACTTCGCGGCATAGGCGGATGCATCCAGGTGAGGGGCACCGTTTGCATCGCCTTCCAAGGTTATAGTCGGCACCGAGATGACCGGCGCTTGCGCCAGGCGCTTCTCGAATTCGTCATATTGCGGCTCGCCTTCGGCAAGCGCCAGCCGCCAGCGGTAATTGTGGATGACGATATCGACGTGGTCGGGATTGCTGAAGGCCTGAGCGCTGCGCTCGAAGGTGGCGTCGTCGAATTTCCACTGCGGCGAGGCGAGTTGCCAGATGAGCCTTGCGAAGTCGTGCGTATTGGCTTGGTAGCCGGCGCGTCCGCGTTCGGTGGCAAAATAGTACTGATACCACCATTGCAGCTCGGCCTTCGGCGGCAGGGGCATTTTGCCAGCCTGCTGGTTGCCGATCAGGTAGCCGCTCACCGAAACCAGGGCCTTGCAGCGGTCGGGCCAGAGCGCCGCGATGATGTCGGCGGTGCGGGCGCCCCAATCGCAACCCGCCATGATCGCCTTGTCGATCTTGAGCGCATCCATCAACGCGACGATGTCGGCGGCGATCGCCGACTGCTGGCCGTTGCGGACGGTCTTGTCCGATAGAAACTTCGTTGTGCCGTAGCCGCGCAGATAGGGCACGATCACCCGAAATCCCTTCGCTGCGAGGAGCGGCGCTACTTCGGCATAGGTGTGGATATCGTATGGCCAGCCGTGCAGGAGAAAGACGGGCCGGCCGTCAGCGGGGCCGACCTCCGCGTAGCCGACATTCAGGACGCCGGCGTCGATCTGGCGCAGCGTGTCGAATGATGCCCCACTCGTGGTCATGGCAGGTTGCTTCTCCTTGCTTGCCGCTTGCGACTGTGCCGTCACGCCGAACTCGACGGCCGCAAATGTCATTGTCGCGGCAGCGAGTATACGCCGGCGGTCACGATCGATTGTTTCGCCAGCTTTGATTTTGCCCATGGTGACATCCTTTGCTGAAGACTGCGATTGTTAGCGAATCGGAATATTCGGGGAGACTAGACCAGCTTGGTCCCGACATCGACATCGCTCATATCGCCTTGGAACAGGCATGCATTCCTTCAGCCCGTCCGCAACGGCTTGAAGGCGGCCCGCAGATCGTCCGTCAGAAGCATCGGCTGCTCCCAGGCCGCAAAGTGACCGCCCTTCGGAGGCCGGTTGTAGAAGATCAGCTTCGGATAGGCCTTCTCGGTCCAGCTCTGCGGCGCCTGGTAGATCTCGTCGGGGAAGGCGCTGACGGCAACCGGGATCTTGATGCCGCGCGGGTCGAAGAAGCCGCCGGACGGGAAATGGGCGTTGTCCCAATAGAGCCGCGCCGACGAAATCGCGGTGTTCGTCAGCCAGTAGAGCGTGATGTTGTCGAGGATGTCGTCCTTGGTTAGGCCCTCAGGCTTGCCGTCGAAGATGCGGGCGATCATGTCGTAGCTGCGGATGTCGTGGTCGAGCATCCAGGCTGCGAGGCCGACAGGCGAATCGACGATGCCGTAGAGCGTCTGTGGGCGGTTGTTCATCTCGATGGCGTAGCCGAGCCCGTTCTTGTAGAAATCGTCGAGCTGATCGTAGGCACGCTTTTCGTCCGCCGAGAGACTGGCTGGCGCCGGTCCGCCGCCCGAGAGCGCCTTGGCAATATCGGCGGGGACTGTGGCCGCCATGTTGGTGTGGATGCCTATGAGACCGGGAGGCTCCTGCACCGCCATCAGCTCGGTAACGGCATTGCCCCAGTCGCCGCCCTGGGCGACGTATTTCGTGTAGCCGAGACGCTGCATCAGCGTCTCCCAGGCCTTGGCGATGCGCGGTGGATTCCAGCCCGCCTCGGTCGGCTTGCCCGAGAAGCCATATCCGGGCAGCGACGGGATCACGACGTCGAACGCGTCCTCTGCGGTGCCACCATGGGCGGTCGGATTGGTCAGCGGCTCGATGATCTTCAGCTGCTCTATGATGGAGCCCGGCCAGCCGTGGGTGATGATGATCGGCAGCGCATTTTTTTCCTTCGAGCGAACATGGATGAAATGAATGTCCAGCCCGTCGATGTTTGTAACGAACTGCGGGTAGGAGTTGAGCTTCGCTTCGATCTTGCGCCAGTCGTAATGCTTGGCCCAGTGGTCGGCGAGCTTCTTGATGGTCGCGAGCTGGACGCCTTGCGTGTGGCCCGAAACCGTTTCCTTGTCCGGCCACCGGGTCGCCGCGACGCGGCGACGCAGATCGGCAAGGTCGTGGTCGCTGAAGTGAACGTGGAAGGGCGTGATGGCTTCGCTTGCGGCGGTGGCGGCCGCCACAGCGCCAGGCATCAGGGCGAGAGCCCCGACAGCGGCCGTGACGGCCAGCACTTCGCGGCGAGTGGGGGTTGCCGAAATCCGTGTCATGGAATTCTCCTCTATCGACCCGATTGCTAGCGATGTTTCCAAAGAGATCGGCTGAAAATGAGGGCGATGCCATTGCACCATGGTATCGCCGATACGTTTGTATCAATTGTGTATGACGCGCCGTGCGGCCAGAGACCGATCTTACGCGACGACACTAAGGCACAACGGATGTTTGCTCAACGCGGATGCCTGCCGGTGCGCTCGAAAACCATTCAGCGACGCCGCCGCTACCGCCAGAACCGCTTTGCATCGAGGACGTCGTCAAGTGCGGATTGCGCAGCTTCGATCAACGAGGATTTATCCGTCTGCGAAAGGACTGATTTAGCCTCGGGATGTTCGAGCAAGCCGTGTTGGTGGAGGATGTCAGGCACTGAAACGCTGTCGTTCAGCGTCCCAAGCTGGTCCTGCAGGCTCTCCATTGCGGAGATGAAGCGTTTGTAGCGGCGTGTCTCGCGCTTGCCGGAAAACAGCGATCCGAAGAACTCCGCAGCGTAGCGCAGTTTCTTCGCGTCCTTGCGAGCCTGATGGCGGCCGGCGTCGTCGACGGCGGCGAGACGTTGGCCATGCTTCTTCAGCTTCTTCCTGATCTTGTCCAGCGTCTCTACCGCAAACTGCGTCGCCGGGGCCTCGCGGATGTCCCGCGAGGCAGGAATGGCGAGATATTCGCCGCAATGGAGCCAGGCGTTGAACGCCAGCATCAGCGCCGCCGCTCTGGGCGTGGCGAGCGCCTTGAAGACATCCTGATAGGTCGCGTTGCGCGCGTCAGCCAGCCTGTCGAGGAGTTCGCCGTTACCTGCCTTGGGCAGAAGGACGTCAAGGTTTCGTGCGTCGCCCAGCACGCCTGCGAGCCAACGCAACTCCTCCGCCAGCCAAGGAGCTTGACTGTCTTGCAGTAGCGGCCTGAACAAGGAAAACGCTGAGCGAAGCCGCCTCAGCGCGACCCGCGCCTGATGCAGCGCTTCGGCATTCTCCCGTCGAAGCAGGATACCCTCATTCAAGCGGAATTGGCGAAAGCACGAGTGAGCTATCACCTCGAAAGCGTCAACCGCACTCATGCTCCGAGGGAGCTTCAATGGCTCGGCCTTGATGGCAGATTGTTGCGCCGCCAGCAGGCGGTAGCCTCGCTCGGCTTTCGACTGCACGCCGAACTTTACCGGCACGCGATCGCCGATCCTTCGGGCAACCGCGAACAAGTCCTTCGGGTCGCCGTCCTTGAGCTCGAGTTCTATCTCGCAGATCGGCGTCTGCCGTTCGCGTGAAAATGCCAGTCCTTGATCGACCACGGCCTCGATGCGCGAACCCTTTTCCTCCAGGTTCCAGACATGCCTTTCAATGGAAACCTCAAACAGCGGCTTCACCCTCGTCGCTGCCGAACCAAGCTCGTTCAAAAGCGGGTTCGAATGATCGAGGATCGGCACGTCGCCGGGAACAGGTGTCTCCCATTCCGAGCGCACGAAAAGCGAGGCGCCTGGGCCGGTCGCCTTTACGGTCTGGGTCGTGACGTCGCCTGATCGCCTCAGGCGCAGCGTGTAGCCGGCTTCGAAAAGCTCGCGGGTGGGGGTATCGAAGTAGGTCGAATGTTGGTGACGAATTTCAGCTGGCTCCCCGAAGAGCTTCGATTTCACGAGCCGGCGCACGTCGTCAGGGAACAATTCGAGCTTCAGTTCGATTTCCAACAAAGTTCTCCACTCCGTTGCGCCGAAAAACGGTTTCCTCTATGAGACCGTTTGTCCCTATCGCGATCTCCACCTGTCGGTTTTCGCATGCTTTGGTAGACGGAAGAACTGCGGCGGTTTAGGTTACCTCAACCTACCAGCGTGCAACCTTGGAAGAAAGCCATGTTCCAGGAAGTACAGGTATCCCAGTCGAACTTTGCCGACGCCGAACAGGATGTGGAGCAAGCCGGTGCGATCTGCCTGCGGCGGAGCCGGAAAGGGAAGCTTCGCGTCCTTCTCGTAGGAAGCCGCCGCAATGGCCGCTGGGGCTTGCCGAAAGGACATGTCGAGCAGAGCGAAGGCTCGAATTCGGCGGCGGCCCGAGAGGCTTTCGAGGAGGCAGGCGTACTCGGTTCGGTGGAGGAGGCAGTATTCGGCACCTTCACCTACTTCAAGGATACGAGCACAAGGCGCTATCACGTAACGGTCCACCTCCTGACGACGACGTCGGTCGCGAGATCGTTTCCGGAAAAGGCGGTACGAAAGACGCGATGGTTCTCGTTGGAGGACGCGATCAACGTCGCCAGCCAACCCGGTCTTAGGGCGCTCCTTCAGACGCTGACCTAGCGGAACTGGCGCGAACTTGGCCGGGTCATGAGCGCGTCCTCTTCGACAAGCGATCGTGCAACGACATTCCAGCCAGCATGAAGGCCACGAAGACGAGGCTTTGGAAAAGGCCGACGGGAAGGGCTGCTATCGCCGGGCCGGGGCAGAAGCCGCCGAGACCCCAGCCGATCCCGAACAGGGCTGAGCCGAAGATCAATGGCGCATCGATCCGCTTGTTCGACGGCAGGTGGAATGCCTCATCGAGAAGCGGTCGGGGCATCTTCTTCACCCACAGCATGCCGATAAAAGTGACCGTAACGGCGCCGCCGAGCACGAAGACGAGGCTAGGGTCCCAGGCACCTGCAACGTCGAGAAAGCCCTGGACGCGGGCAGGGTTCAGCATGCCGGAAAGCGAAAGGCCGAAGCCGAAAACGATGCCGGCAGCCAGGGCCGCAAGTGTTCTGGCGGCGTTCTGTGTCATAGGCCGACGCTCCGCAGAACGGCGACCGTGACCATGCCGGTCGCCAGGAAGCTCAAGACTGCCACGAACGAGCGTGGCGAGAGCCGGGCGAGCCCAACGACGCCGTGGCCGCTCGTGCAGCCAGAACCCATCCGCGTGCCAAACCCGACCAGCAGGCCGGCTGCGATGATGACGGCCAGCGGCTCGGTGATGGTTATCTGCGGCCAACGGCCGAGCAGGAGCAGGTAGACGATCGGGCCAAGCATGAGACCGACGACGAAGGCGGCGTTTGTCTGCCAGTTCAGGCCTTGCGCCAGCCGGCCGACGATGCCGCTGACGCCTGCGACGCGGCCGTTGAGGATCATGAGCATCACCGCCGACAGCCCGATCAGCATTCCACCCACAAGGGAGAGCAGATAAGAGGTCATTCGAAGCCGGTCCTTGATATTTGTCCCCTTGCGGAGACGGCCAAACAACTCCCGAGGGATCGCTGAACGAGAGAACCCGCCGATCGAGGATACGGCGGGTTCATGTCTGTTGAAGCGGGGCCCGTTGGCCTAGCCGCATTTGCCTGAAAAAGCTTAGTGCAGGATCTGGCTCAGGAACAGCTTGGTGCGCTCGTGCTGCGGGTTGTCGAAGAATTCGGCCGGCGAATTCTGTTCGACGATCTGGCCCTGGTCCATGAAAATCACGCGGTTGGCGACCTGGCGGGCGAAGCCCATTTCGTGGGTGACGCAGAGCATGGTCATGCCTTCCTCGGCAAGGCCCACCATCGTGTCGAGCACTTCCTTGATCATTTCCGGGTCGAGCGCGGAGGTCGGCTCGTCGAAAAGCATGATCTTCGGGTTCATGCAGAGCGAGCGGGCGATCGCCACGCGCTGCTGCTGGCCGCCGGAGAGCTGCCCGGGATACTTGTTGGCCTGTTCCGGGATCTTGACGCGCTTGAGGAAGTGCATCGCGACCTCTTCCGCCTGCTTCTTCGGCATCTTGCGCACCCAGATCGGCGCCAGCGTGCAGTTTTCCAGGATCGTCAGATGCGGGAAGAGGTTGAAGTGCTGGAACACCATTCCGACTTCGCGGCGCACTTCGTCGATCTTCTTCAGATCGTTGGTGAGCTCGACGCCATCGACGACGATGCGGCCCTTCTGGTGTTCTTCCAGGCGGTTGATGCAGCGGATCATCGTCGACTTGCCGGAGCCAGACGGGCCGGCGATGACGATACGCTCACCGCGCATGACGCGCAGATTGATATCGCGCAGCACGTGGAAATCGCCGTACCACTTGTTCATGTTCGAAATATCGACCGCAACGTCGGTTTCCGAGACGGTCATTTTCTTGAGCTTGGGCTCAGCCATAGTTTTGTTCCCTTTGGTCTTATCGTTTGTGGCCAGTATCGAGATGGCGTTCCATAAAGCTTGAATAGCGCGACATGCCGAAGCAGAAAAGCCAGAAAACGAACCCCGCAAAAATCAGTCCCGTCAGGGGCGTCACCGGCGAGATCCATTTTGCATCGCCGAAGCTCGCTTTGACGATGCCGAGAAGGTCGTACATGTTGATGATCGACACCAGCGACGTATCCTTGAACATGCCGATGAAGGTGTTGACGATGCCGGGGATCACGAGCTTGATCGCCTGCGGAAGAATGATCAGGCACGTCTTTTGCCAATAACCGAGGCCGAGAGAATCGGCTCCTTCGTACTGACCCTTCGGGATCGCCTGCAGCCCGCCGCGTATGACCTCGGCCATATAGGCGGAGGCGAAGATGGACACGCCCACCAGCGCGCGCAGGAACTTGTCGATATTGCTGCCTGGAGACAGGAATAGCGGCAGCACGACGCTCGCCATAAAGAGGACGGTGATCAGCGGCACGCCTCGGATCAGTTCGATGAAGCCGACACAGGCTGCCTTGACGATCGGCATCTTCGAACGCCGGCCCAGCGCCAGCAGGATACCGACCGGCAGCGAAACGACGATGCCGATGAAAGACAGGATCAGCGTCACCATGAGCCCACCCCAGAGGGTTGTCTCTACATAGGTCAGTCCGAACCAACCGCCCAGCAGCAGGACGTAGGCCAAGATCGGCAAAGCGATCAGCAACAGTATCGCGTTCAGCCCCTTGCGCGGTGTCGACGGTATTAGGAAGGGGACCAACAACACTACGAACAGTGCGGCGATCAGGATCGGTCGCCACAATTGGTCGCGTGGGTAGGAACCGACCATGAATTGCGTCGACCAGTCGCGAACGTAGGCCCAGCAGGCCCCGTGCCAGCCATCGGGCAGCGAGCCTCCTTGGGCGGCCGTCGTGCAAGCAGTTCGGTTATCGCCGGTCCATACCGCATGGATGAACAGGAAGTTGATGACCGAGTATAGAAACCAGACGACGACGACGAGGGAGACGACACTTAGGATGGTGTCGCCAACCGAGGCAAAAAGATTGCGCCGCGCCCAGCCCCAAGCCGATTTGTCGTTGGTCGGCGCTTCGTCGGCGGGAAGGAATTGCGTTCGAACGAATGCGATGTTCTCTTCCATCTCAGCGCTCCACCAGTGACATTTTTGCGTTGAACCAGTTCATGAAGAGCGAGGTGATCAGGCTGATCGATACATAGATCATCATCCAGATCGCGATAATCTCGATGGAGTGGCCGGACTGGTTGAGGATCGTGCCGCCCACGGCGACTAGATCGGCATAACCGATGGCAACCGCCAGCGAAGAGTTTTTAGTCAGGTTCAAATATTGCGACGTCAGTGGTGGGATGATGATGCGCAACGCCTGCGGCAGCACGACGAGGCGTGTTGTCGGACCCGGTCGGATGCCGAGCGCGTGGGCCGCTTCAGTCTGCCCCTTGGAGACGCCGCGAATGCCGGCGCGGACGATTTCCGCGATGAAGGCCGCCGTGTAGAAGGACAACGCCATGTAGAGCGACAGAAATTCCGGCCCGACGACGGTGCCGCCTTTCATGTTGAACTTGCCGAGTTCAGGCACGTCGAAGGTGACCGGGAAGCCCGTGACGATCAACGCAAGCAGGGGCAGGCCGATGATCAGGGCGAGATTGATCCACAGCACCGGCGAGCGCTTGCCGGTTTCCATCTGCCGCTTGGTCGCGAAACGGGCATAGGCGATCGCTGCGACGATGCCGATGACGAAGGCTACTGCCACGATCCAGAAGCCGTCGCCGAAGACCGCCGCCGGAGTAAAGATGCCGCGGTTGCTGATATAGACATGCAGCGGCAGCGAAATCGACTGCTTCACGTCTGGCAGGAGCGAAAGCACGCCCTTGTACCAGAAGAAGATGACAAGCAGCGGGGGAATGTTGCGAAAGACTTCGACGTAGACGGTCGAAAGCCGGGAGATCAGCCAATTGTTGGAGAGGCGCCCTATGCCGACGGCCAAGCCGACGATAGAGGCCGTGACAATGCCGCAGACTGCCACGATCAACGTATTGACCAGCCCGAGCATCAGCGCACGCATATAGGTGGCGTCGCTCGAATATGCGATCGGGGTCTGCGCGATATCGAAACCAGCGCGGCTTTTGAGGAAGCCGAAGCCGGCCGTCATGTTGGCCTTTGCCAGGTTCTGCACCACATTGGTGCTCGCATACCATACGAGCCATACAAGAAGGATAACGGTGAGCGCCTGGTATACAAATTGGCGCAGTTCTGGATTGTAAATTAATGAACGTGCGCGATGGAGTCCGGTACCCCGATCGACGGCTTCAATTGCCATATGGTTTCCCCGTTTCCGCAGCCCGTTTTCCGGGTGTTATTTGTCGGAATGTGCCGGGAGGGCGCAAAGCGCCTTCCCGGTGTTGGCTAGCCCGCGATCAACGGATCGGCGGTGCGTACTGCAGGCCACCCTTGTTCCAAAGGGCATTGAGGCCGCGCTTGATCTTCAGCGTGCTGCCTTCGCCGACATTGCGCTCGAAGGATTCGCCATAATTGCCGACCTGCTTGACGATGTTGTAGGCCCACTTCTCGTCGAGGCCGAAGTCCTTGCCGATCGTCTGATCCTTTTCTTCTCCGAGGAAACGCTTGATGTCCGGGTTTTCGGACTTCGCCATTTCATCGACGTTGGCCTGGGTGATGCCGAACTCTTCAGCCGTCACCATGGCGTAATGCGCAAAGGAGACGACGTCGAACCACTTGGAGTCGTTCTGACGAACGGCCGGCCCCAGGGGCTCCTTCGAGATGATTTCCGGAAGGATGATGTGGTCGTCCGGGTTGGAAAGCCCCAGCCGGATCGAATAGAGGCCCGACTGGTCGGTGGTGTAGACGTCGCAACGGCCCGCCTGGTAGGCGGCATCGACTTCTTCCTGCTTTTCGAAGACGACCGGCTTGTAGTCGAGCTTGTTGCCCTTGAAGTAGTCGGCGAGGTTCAGTTCGGTGGTCGTGCCGCTCTGCACGCAGACCGCGGCGCCGGACAGCTCGAGAGCCGACTTTACGTTCAGTTCCTTGCGTACCATGAAGCCTTGGCCGTCATAGTAGTTGATGGCACGGAAATCGAAGCCGAGCTGGCTGTCGCGGCTCGCGCTCCAGGTCGTGTTTCGGGCGAGTACGTCGATTTCACCCGACTGCAGAGCCGGGAAGCGGTCCTTGGCCGAAAGCGGCGTGTACTTGACCTTGGTCGCGTCGCCGAAGACGGCGGCGGCAACGGCTTTGCAGAGATCGACATCGAGACCGGACCATTTACCGGCTGAATCCTGAGCGCCGAAGCCTGCCAGATTGGCGCCGTTCACTCCGCACTGCACAAATCCCTTGGCCTTGACATCGTCGAGTGTGCCGGCCGAAGCGGCAGACGCGCCAAGTACCAGAACGGCAGTGCCAACTGCGGCGGACAGAAGCGTTTTTTTCATCTTTCCCAACCTTTGTTCTCTTGTTCTATCGCTAGATTCCCCGCCCCAGCGTCCAGAGCACTACAAGCGCCCACGCTCTCTGGGTGCGATGACCGCTATCACAGTCGGAAATTGAGCTAGGGTCAAGTGTAAGTTCAAATAATCTTGAACCTGGAGACTAATATAGATTTCGTTTGAGAAACAAATATTTGCCGGGTATCGCTCGGGTGGTGGAACGTGCTCCCCCGACTGGCGGCGACACACCGGGTGCAATGCGGGAGCGCTATGCATGAAACGGGGTTGACCGCCATGAATAGGGAAGCCACAACTCGAACTCTCTTTAGAAAGTGCCAAAGGCCCATTCCGACATGAACGATAAAGTAAGCCCGCTCGAGAACGCTGGCGTCAACACGCGCCTTGCCCATATCGGCTATTCTCCCTCCGACTATCACGGCTTCGTCAATCCGCCGGTTGTCCATGCTTCCACCGTGCTGTTTCCGAATGCCCGCGCGATGGAGATGCGCGACCAGAAATACACCTACGGAACACGGGGTACGCCGACCACCGACGCGCTCTGTGAGGCGATCGATGAACTCGAAGGCTCGGCCGGCACTATCCTTGTTCCTTCCGGATTGGCGGCCGTAACCGTTCCTTTCCTGGGCTTCCTTTCCGCCGGCGATCACGCGCTGATCGTCGATTCGGTCTATACGCCCACGCGCCATTTCTGCGACACGATGCTGACACGGCTCGGCGTCGAGGTCGAATATTACCATCCCTTGATTGGGGCAGGCATCGAACAGCTCATCCGGCCGAACACGAAGCTCGTTCACACGGAAGCACCCGGTTCGAACACCTTCGAAATGCAGGACATCGGGGCGATTTCCGCGGCGGCACACCGGCATGGCTGCGTGGTCTCGATGGACAACACCTGGGCGACACCGCTCTATTTTAAGCCGCTCGACCACGGGGTCGACATTTCGATCCATGCCGCGACGAAATATCCGGCCGGCCATTCCGACATTCTGATGGGGACGGTCTCGGCCAATGCCGCCCATTGGGAGCGACTGAAAGACGCGACCGTCACGCTCGGCATCTGCGGTGCCCCGGACGACGCGTATCAATTGCTGCGCGGGTTGCGCACCATGGGCGTGCGCCTGGCGCGGCATCAGGAGAGCGCCCTTGCTGTCGCTCAATGGCTTGAAGGGCGCGAGGAAGTTGCAAAGGTCCTGCATCCGGCGCTGCCGAGCTTTCCCGGCCACGAATTGTGGAAGCGGGATTTCAAGGGGTCGAGCGGTATCTTCTCATTCGTCCTTGCCGTTGACGACCAGGCGAAGTTCAAGCCCAAGGCACATGCCTTCCTCGATGCGCTCAAGATCTTCGGTCTCGGCTGGTCATGGGGCGGATACGAGAGCCTCGCAGTGCACGTCAATCTGAACGACCGGCGGATTTGCAAGGCGTCGAGCGAAGGTCCGTTGATCCGCTTGCAGATCGGTCTTGAGGACGTCGCCGACATCAAGGTCGACGTCGAGCGCGGCTTTGCGGCAGCGAAAGCAGTCTGATCGCCCGGAGGCTTCAGCCGATCGCGCGGTAGCCGTAGATCCAATCCATGTCCGCCGCGAGGCTTTGCGGCGGGCGCAGCGACAGAACCATATCGCGACCGAGCCGGATCGGCCCCCGCGCATGGTAGGCGAAACGGTTGAACGTCGCGCGCTGCTGCAACCGCGCGATGCGCGGTTTGCGCCTTTCTGCAAAGATATCGAGTGCTTGCGGCACGGGCCCCGAGGCAAGCGCGCCCGCAAGTTCGAATGCATCCTCGATGGCCATGGCGGCGCCCTGGGCCGCAAACGGCGGCATCGCGTGGGCGGCATCCCCAATCAGCACGAGGTCGCGGCCGTTATGCCAGTTGCCTGGCGCCACCTCGTAAAGCGGCCAGAAAGTTGCCTGCTCGGCGCGATCGAGAAGAGAGGTGAGAGTGTCGTTCCAGCCTGAGAAGTGGCGGCGCAGGATCGCGCGCTGGGCTTCGCTGCCGGCGGAGCTCCAGCTATGCGAGGCGCTGCCGCCGGCTGTGATGGCGACGATGTTGAAGACGGATGCTTCCTTCAGCGGATAGCAGACCATGTGCGCGGATGGGCCAAGGAAGGCGGTGACACTCGACCGGCTCAGGATACCCGGCGCCTGCGCTTCCGGGACGGTGAAGCGCCATGCGACATTGCCGGAGAAGCGAACGGCCCCGCTCGCTGGGACCGCGGACCTGAGGTCCGACCAGACGCCGTCGGCGGCAATGATCAGTTCCGGAAGGCTGCCCATCACCTTGCCGAGCGCCGTCGCCGCGTCAGCCTTCACCCGTTTGCCAAGGTGAATTCGGCAACGAGGATTGCGCTCGACGGCCGTCAGCAACGCCTTCTGAAGGGTTGCTCGATGCAACGTGCCATAGGGCGCTCCCCAGCGCTCGCGCGCAAAACTCCCGCACGGAACGGACGCGATCTGCCGCAGCGAGCGTCCCGAGACGAGACGCACGTCCTCAGGCTCGAGCCACACGCTGGATAGAGTGTCGAGCACACCGAGTTCGCCAAGGATGCGCGAGGCGTTTGGGGAGACCTGGAGACCGGCGCCGACTTCGTTAAGCGCCTCGGCCTGTTCAAAGATCTCTGAGCGAATGCCGTGGCGCGCCAGCGCAAGCGCGGCCGTAAGGCCGGCAATCCCAGCCCCGACGATTGCCGTATTGCCGATCGGCATCACGTATCCGATCCGTCGAAAGAGGAGTTAGGCGGCCTTGACGTGGAAGACGCAGCCGGCAGGGTTGGTCTGCTCGCGCTTCAGAGATGGATTGTAACGGAAGAGCGTCGAGCAATAGGAGCACACCTTCTCGTTTTCGTCGCCCATGTCGATGAAGATATGCGGATGGTCGAAGGGCGCTGAAGCACCCGTGCACATGAATTCCTTCACGCCGATTTCGATAAGGGGATGACCGCCATCGTTCTGGAAATGGGGAATGTTGTGACCGGCCATTGTGATCTCCTGATGCCTCTGAATTTGCGCGGACTTTATAGGCCTTCGCACCGATTGTGTAGTACGAAATGCCAGTCGGAACTTCAGAATTTCGGCCCGAACGGGTTCACCCGAAAGCGACGATAAAATATGGTCGCGCGGTCGCAACAGGACGAACCAGATGAATTTGAATACGCCTGCCTTTTCAAGTTTCAAGCATGACGGCCTGAACCTTGCTTTCTTCGACGAGGGCGATCCGAACGGCGCGCCGGTCTTGCTGATTCATGGCTTTGCGTCGACGGCCAACGTCAACTGGGTGCATCCGGGCTGGCTGAAAACGCTGGGAGACGCCGGATATCGCGTCATCGCACTCGACAATCGCGGTCATGGCGCGAGCGACAAACCGCATGACGCCCAAGCCTACCGCCCAGCCGTCATGGCAGAGGATGCCGTGGCGCTCATCAACCATCTCGGCATCCCCGAAGCGAACGTCATGGGCTATTCGATGGGCGCGCGGATCTCGGCTTTCCTTGCGCTGGCGCATCCCGACCGCGTGCGCTCGCTGGTCTTCGGCGGGCTGGGGATTGGCATGACCGACGGGGTAGGGGACTGGGATCCCATTGCCGACGCCCTGCTCGCGCCTTCGCTCGAAGCCGTCAGCGACGAGCGCGGCCGTATGTTCCGTGCCTTCGCCGATCAGACCAAAAGCGACCGCACCGCGCTTGCTGCCTGCATTCACGGCTCGCGTGACCTTGTCAGCCGCAGCGACATAGCAAAGATCACCGCGCCGACGCTGATCGGTGTCGGCACCAAAGACGACATAGCAGGCTCGCCGCAGGGGCTCGCAGGCCTGATGCAGAATGCCGAAGCGCTCGATATTCCAAACCGCGACCATATGCTTGCCGTCGGTGATCGTGTTTTCAAGAAGGCCGTACTGGAATTTTATGCGCGTGTCGCCGCGCAGTGACAGGCGGAACCTTCCGGTTTCCGATTGATGTCACTTGCCGGTGAACACCGGCTTGCGCCGTTCGAGGAATGCGGCGCGACCCTCGGCATAGTCGGCGCTTTCGAAGGTGATGTTGCCGAGCACTTGGGCCTCTCGCAGGAGGTCGCCGTCCTGCTCCATGACCGAGCGGACGGCGGTCTTCGATGCGTAGACCGCCAGCGGCGCGTTCGCCGCGATGGCGTGAGCGAGAGCGGATATCTCGCCGTCGAGCGCTTCGGCGGGGACAGCCTCCAACAAAAAGCCCGCCGCAGCCATCTTGGCCGCCGACATCGGCGCGCCGGTAAAGAGGGCGACCTTCGCCATCTGCGGCCCAAGGACTGCGACGATGTCCTTAACCGCATCCGCCGGATAGGCGAGACCCAGCCGCGCGACGGGGACCGAGAAGCGCGCGCTGTCATCGGCAATGCGCATATCGCAGGCCGCGGCGATGCCGAAACCCGCTCCGAAGCACACACCGCGGATGGCGGCGATGGTCGGAACCGGGCAGTGGCGCACGGCGCTGAAGGTCGCGCTGTTCAGCGCTTCGTAGTTGCGGGCGGTTTCGGCGTCCTTCCGCACCTCGTCAAACTCGCTGATGTCGGCGCCGGCCGAAAAATCCACCGTGGTCGCGGCGCCACTGATGACGATCACATGGGCGTGCGCTTTGTCAGTCAGTTGGCGCAGCGCCTGCGGGATCGCGCGCCACATTTTCGGCGTTGATCGCATTCTTTCGAACAGGGTTGTTGAACACCAGCGTGCCGACCTTTTCGGCACAACGGATTTGGATCTGGCCATCAGCAAAATCTTGCTCGGAATTCATGCGCGGCGCACCATTTATGTTACCGGAGTTTTATTCTATATAATTCTCTTCCAACGTGAAATCAGGAGACCGTCAATGGTCGCAAACCCCGACGCTCGTCATCTAGACCAGGTAAGCACGGTGAAGGTGGTCGATCCGATCTGGAGCAGCATGCGCGAGGAAGCCCGCACAGCTGCCGAGAGGGATCCTTTGCTTGCCGCCTTCCTTTATTCGACGATTATCAACCACAAGACGCTTGAAGAGAGCGTTATCTACCGGATCTGCGAGCGCCTCGATCATCCCGACATGCAGGCGATCCTGCTCAGGCAGACCTTCGACGAAATGCTCGAGGACTGGCCGGAATGGGGCACGATCCTGCGCGTCGATATCCAGGCCGTCTACGACCGCGATCCCGCCTGCTTGCGCTTCGTGGAACCGGTGCTCTATTTCAAGGGGTTTCAAGCGATCCAGACGCATCGGCTGGCGCATTGGCTGCTCAATCGTGGCCGCCGCGACTTTGCCCTCTATCTCCAGAGCCGGTCTTCAAGTGTATTCCAGACCGACATCAATCCGGCGGCGCGAATCGGCCGCGGCATCTTCCTCGATCATGCGACCGGCCTCGTGGTCGGTGAGACAGCAGTGATCGGCGACAACGTTTCCATCCTACACGGCGTCACCCTCGGCGGCACCGGCAAGGAGGGGAGCGATCGTCATCCGAAGATCGCCAACGGCGTTCTCATCGGCGCCGGAGCAAAGATCCTGGGCAATATCCAGATCGGTCATTGCTCGCGCATCGCAGCTGGCTCGGTGGTACTCAAGGAGGTGCCGCCGAAGACCACTGTCGCGGGCGTGCCGGCCAAGGTCGTCGGAGAAGCGGGTTGTTCGGAACCCTCGCGAGTGATGGATCAGCTGATCGGGGCCGATATCTAGCCGAATGCGCATGGGTGGCGTGGACGGTGAACAGCTCTGCGCGGCCTTTACATGGGCACTTTTCCTGTGCAAGAAGCCGCCACCCCGAGAACCCTCACGGAGATGAGTTGTGAAGCCCGAAGAAATCAAGAAGCTCGACGCTTACTTCAAGCGCACGTTCAACCCGCAGATGGCCGTCAAGGTGCGGCCGCGCAAGAACGATTCTGCAGAAGTCTATATCGGCGATGAGTTCCTGGGCGTGGTCTACATCGACGACGAGGACGGCGATCGCTCCTATAATTTCTCCATGGCGATCCTCGACGTCGATCTCTGATCTTGCCGATCTGCGGGCCGTTTTTGCGGAAATGGCCCGTTTTCTGCCTCTCTTTTGATGACCGCGTTAGTTTTTTAGCAGATTTTTTTAGCGAAAGCGGTAGTTGCAGGTCCCCTGATATATGTGTGCGAAATCAGTTGCCTGAGCGGTAGCTGTCACGAGTGCTTCATATTTGCCACAGTGTAAACAACTCCTGATTGTTGTGCGATGCACAAATCTACTTGACTATTTGTGCATCGCGGCTACCGTGATGGCTCCCTTAACGCAGGAAGAGGCCACATGTTCAATTTCGATGAAGCCAATAAGAAGGGCAAGGAAGCCATGGACACCGCTCTGAAAAGCTACTCGGATGTCTCAAAGGGTTTCCAGGCGATCGCGGCCGAAGCGGCTGAATATTCCAAGAAGTCGTTTCAGGATGGAGTAAGCCATTTCGAAACGCTCGCTGGCGCCAAGTCCCTCGAAACGGCATTCGAGCTGCAGAGCAATTTCGTCAAGTCGTCCTACGAGCGTTTCGTCTCTGAAGCCACGAAGCTCGGCGAAATGTACGCTGACCTCGCCAAGACGGTCTACAAGCCTTACGAAGCCCCTATCGCCAAAGCGACCGGCAAGGTGACGTCGGCTGTCGCTACGGCGGCCTGATTCCTTTCGCCATAAGGCGGATAGAGCCATTCGAGAGACCGGCCGCGCGGAGCGTGGCCGGTCTTTTTCGTTTCTGGCTGAGCACGGGCAAGTTGGCGATTGGTATTTCTGCCCAGCATGTCGTAGAAACGAATTATGATTGCAGTGGCGAGCGGGGGGCTTAAAATCGCATCAATATGAACTAAGTTAGGGGTTCGGATATTCGGCCGGGCAATCGCAGTTGCGACGTCGGAAAGGACACCTCGCCGAGTGCTTTGAGGAATGAAAGACAATGATCGCCCAGCCGATCCGCATGCAGAAAGACAGCGAGAAAAACGGGGACGGCCCAGGCCGTGGAACCTCGGTCATCACGCGCACCAAGCCGAAGACCAAGAAGCCGAACCTTTATCGTGTTTTGCTTTTGAATGACGACTACACGCCCATGGAGTTTGTGATCCATATCCTGGAGCGTTTCTTCCAAAAGGATCGCGAGGGCGCCACCCGCATCATGCTTCACGTTCACAATCACGGCGTCGGAGAATGCGGCATATTTACATACGAGGTGGCGGAGACGAAGGTAAGCCAGGTGATGGACTTCGCCCGGCAACATCAGCATCCGCTGCAATGTGTTATGGAAAAGAAGTGAGGATCCCAACGTGCCAACATTTTCGCCGAGCCTCGAGAAGGCGCTGCATCAGGCACTTACCTACGCTAACGAGCGGCATCACGAATACGCGACTCTCGAACATCTGCTTCTAGCGCTGATCGATGACGCCGATGCCGCCGCCGTGATGGGCGCCTGCAACGTCGACCTCGACACGCTCCGCAAGACACTGATGGATTATGTCGATAACGAACTTGCCAACCTTGTCACCGGATATGACGAGGATTCCAAACCTACCTCCGGCTTCCAGCGCGTCATTCAGCGCGCGGTGATCCATGTGCAGTCCTCGGGCCGCGAGGAAGTGACCGGCGCCAATGTCCTGGTCGCCATCTTCGCCGAGCGCGAAAGCCATGCCGCCTATTTCCTGCAGGAGCAGGAAATGACGCGCTATGACGCGGTCAACTACATTTCCCACGGCATCGGCAAGCGTCCGGGTTCCTCCCAGGCCCGTCCGCCACGCGGCGTCGAGGAAAGCGAATCCGAAAGCAAGCCCACCTCTCGCGGCGAACAGGAAGAGGGCGGCGCCAAGAAGCAGCAGGATGCGCTCAAGGCCTATTGCGTCAACCTCAACGAGAAAGCCAAGAGCGGCAAGATCGATCCGCTGATCGGCCGCAACGCCGAGGTGAGCCGCACCATTCAGGTTCTTTGCCGCCGTTCGAAGAATAATCCGCTCTACGTCGGCGATCCCGGCGTCGGCAAGACGGCGATTGCCGAAGGTCTTGCCAAGCGGATCGTCGAAGGCAAGGTGCCGGAAGCACTGGCTGACGCCACCATCTTCTCGCTCGACATGGGCACGCTGCTTGCCGGGACCCGCTATCGCGGCGATTTCGAAGAGCGGCTGAAGCAGGTCGTCAAGGAACTGGAGGACTATCCAGGGGCCGTGCTCTTCATCGATGAGATCCACACCGTCATCGGCGCCGGGGCAACTTCCGGCGGCGCGATGGATGCATCGAATCTGCTGAAGCCGGCGCTCTCCTCCGGCGCGATCCGCTGCATCGGCTCGACCACCTACAAGGAATATCGTCAGTTCTTCGAAAAGGACCGCGCTCTGGTGCGCCGTTTCCAGAAGATCGACGTCAACGAGCCGACCATCGACGATGCAATCGAAATCATGAAGGGCCTCAAGCCCTATTTCGAGGAATATCACCACCTTCGCTATTCGAGCGAGGCGATCAAGTCGGCTGTCGAACTGTCGGCTCGCTACATTTCCGACCGCAAGCTGCCGGACAAGGCGATCGACGTGATCGACGAAACCGGCGCTGCCCAGATGCTGCTGCCGCCTTCCAAGCGGCGCAAGTTGATCACCGAGCGTGAGATCGAGGCGACCGTCGCGACCATGGCGCGGATCCCGCCCAAGACGGTGTCGAAGGATGACGAGATGGTACTCGCCAACCTCGAGAAAGAGCTGCGCTCTGTCGTCTATGGCCAGGATACGGCGATCGAAGCACTGTCGACGGCGATCAAGCTCGCGCGCGCGGGCCTGCGTGAACCGAACAAGCCGATCGGCTCCTATGTCTTCTCCGGCCCCACGGGTGTCGGTAAGACCGAGGTTGCCCGCCAGCTTGCCTCCTCGCTCGGCGTCGAGCTCTTGCGCTTCGACATGTCGGAATACATGGAGCGGCATACCGTGTCGCGCCTGCTCGGCGCACCTCCCGGCTATGTCGGTTTCGACCAGGGCGGTCTTTTGACCGACGGCGTCGACCAGCATCCGCACTGCGTCGTGCTGCTCGACGAGATCGAGAAGGCGCATCCGGATATCTTCAATATCCTGCTGCAGGTCATGGATCACGGCGCCCTGACCGACCACAACGGCAAGAAGATCGATTTCCGCAACGTCATTCTGATCATGACGACCAACGCGGGTGCGTCGGAAATGGCCAGGGCCGCCATCGGCTTCGGCTCTTCCAAGCGTACCGGTGAGGATGAAGAGGCGTTGAACAAGCTGTTCAGCCCGGAATTCCGCAACCGTCTGGATGCGATCATCCCGTTCGCAGCGCTGCCGACCAAGGTCATCTACAAGGTCGTGCAGAAGTTTATCATGCAGCTGGAGGCGCAGCTCTCGGAACGCAACGTCACCTTCGACCTGCATGAAGATGCGATCACCTGGCTTGCCGAACACGGCTACGACGAGAAGATGGGCGCCCGTCCGCTGGCGCGCGTCATCCAGGAAAACATCAAGAAGCCGCTCGCCAACGAGATCCTCTTCGGCAAGCTGAAGAAGGGTGGCGTTGTCAAGGTGACTGTCGGGCCGAAGGAAGACGGAAAGCCGGGCATCCTGCTCGAATCCGTGTCGGAAACCGCACCGATCAAGCCGAAGCCGGAAGCCGAAGTCATCGACCCATCGATCGACGACGGCGACGATGGCGATGTGGCGCTGAGGGCGCGCCCCAAGAAGTCGGGAAAGAAGACCGCAGCCGGCGATACCGTGGTCGCCAAGGCACCGCGCAAGGGCACCACTGTGCCGAAGGTACCCAGGCAGAAGTGAGGTTATAGCGGCGCGTGTCTATGCGCGCCGCTATTCTTCCCGCCAAACGGTATTAAATCTTTACAGTTCAGAATTTTAAATGATCTTGCTCGCGCAAGGCATTAGCGTGCCTTGGCGTTCAGCTCAGCGCTTCGATGAGCTTTTGGGCGTTGGCAGCGAGAACCGCGCTGTCTTCCATCTTGCCGGAATGGGGCTTCAGAGCAGCACCTTCGTGGCGCGGAATGACGTGGAAGTGCAGGTGAAAGACAGTCTGGCCGGCAGCCGGTTCGTTGAACTGGGCAATATAGATGCCGTCGGCGTCGAAGGCTTCCTTGGCGGCGTTGGCGATCTTCTGCACGACGCCGATGACATGCGAGAGCGTCGCCGGATCGGCATCGAGAAGGTTGCGCGACGGCTGCTTCGGCAGGACCAGCGTATGGCCCGGCGCCTGCGGCATCACATCCATGAAAGCGACGGTCTTGTCGTCCTCGTAGACGCGATAGGACGGAATTTCGCCCTTGAGGATCTTGGCGAAGATATTGTTGCTGTCGTAGGCCGGGCTCATCCGGGATCTCCTCTAGGATTGTCGAAAGCTCAGTCGTCCTGCCGCTCGCCTTTGCGGAACGGGCTGTGCGCCGTCAAGTACTCGCCGATCTCCTCGACTTCGTGACGTTCGTGCACGAGGTAGTCGGCGACCGCGCGGCGCAATCCCGGATGGGCGATGTAGTGCGCCGAGTGCGTGGTTACCGGCAGATAGCCGCGGGCGAGCTTGTGTTCCCCCTGTGCCCCGGCCTCCACGCGCTTCAGCCCCTTGGCAAGCGCGAAGTCGATAGCCTGATGATAGCAGACTTCGAAGTGCAGGAAGGGGTGGTCCTCGATGCAGCCCCAGTGCCGTCCGTAAAGCGCATCGCCACCGATGAAGTTGATCGCGCCGGCGATGTAGCGCCCGTTGCGCTTGGCCATGACAAGGAGAATGTCGTCTGCCATCCGCTCGCCGATCAGCGAATAGAACTTGCGATTGAGGTAGGGCCGGCCCCATTTGCGCCCGCCGGTGTCCATGTAGAAGTCGAAGAACTGGTCCCAGATGCCTTCCGTCAGGTCGCGTCCCGTCAGCCAGTCGATGTCGATGCCGTGTTCGACCGCTGAACGGCGCTCCTTTTTCAGCGCCTTGCGCTTGCGTGACGCCAGCGTCTCCAGGAATTCGTCGTGGTTGGCATAACCCTCGTTGATGAAATGGAATTGCCGGTCGGTGCGATGTAGATACTCGTCGCCTTCAAATATGCCGATTTCGTCTTCCGGCACGAAGGTGACATGCGCCGAAGAGACGTGCAGTTGCCGTGTCACCTCTTTCAGGCTTTCGGCCAGCGCCGGCTGAAGGATGCCTCGGTTCGCGCCCTCCGCAACGAGCAGCCGCGGCCCGGTGGCCGGCGTGAACGGCACCGAGCATTGCAGTTTCGGATAGTAGCGCCCGCCCGCCCGCTCGAAGGCATCGGCCCATCCATGGTCGAAGACGTATTCGCCCTGGCTGTGGTTCTTGAGATAGCCGGGGACCGCGCCGAGCAGCCTGCCATCTTTGGTCTCGAGGAGCAGATGATTGCCGAGCCAGCCGGTCTTGTCCGCCGCCGAGCCGGATTCTTCCAGCGACGACAGGAAAGCGTGCGAGATGAAGGGATTGTAGGGCAGGGTAGCGCCCGCCCTCGATGCTCCGGCGAGCCTGGACCAGCTTTCCGAAGCGATCGATGCGAAGGAACGTTCGACGCGAATGGACAGTTCGTCTGTCATGAAACGAGGGCGGGGCTCTCTCTTGGGTCAAAACCTTCGAAGGTCATCTGGTCCGCATTGGCAAGCGTGTGTTCCCGCGCCGCCTCGTCGCGCACGGTCCAGGTGATGACCGGGATGCCGCGCTGGCGGTGTGCCGTGACGAACGGATTGGGCAGGTGACCATAGAAGTACGAAATGAAGTCGAGGCCAAGATGCATGGCTTCATCATGGGCAAAGAATGTGTCGGGATTTTTTCCGTCCGCGGTCAGTCCGATCGGATAGGGGGGATTGAGCGATTTCAGATCCTTCAGCAGCCAAAGATCGAAGCTCATCAGAGCCACCTTGCCCTTGTACCCCTCAAGTTCCTCGAGCACGGTTTCGGCAAAGCCCTCGTCGTCGCCCTTTCGGCCCTTGAGCTCGAGGACCAGGGGAACCTTGCCGTCGCAAAGCTTCAAGAGCTGCTTCAGCGTCGGGATGCGGTCCTTCGTGCCTCCGACCGACAAAAGCCCGAGCTCGCCCGAACTGCGGTCGCGCAGCGCGCCCGGCAGGTTGCACAGGCGCTGCAGATCGTCGTCGTGGAACACCACCGGAACGCCGTCGGCGGCATACTGCAGATCGCATTCGATCGAGTAGCCGGCGTCGATCGCCCGCGAGAACGCCGAAAGCGTGTTCTCCCAAACGTCCTTGTTCATGTCGTGATAGCCGCGATGGGCGATCGGCCTTTCGGTCAGCCAGGCAAGCTCGCTCATGCGGTAATTTCCAATATGGCGTCGATCTCGACCGCAGCGCCGAAGGGAAGGGCTGCCGTGCCGACGGCCGCGCGGGCATGCTTGCCGGCGTCGCCGAGCACGTTGGCGATCAGGTTCGAGGCGCCATTGATGACGAGATGATGCTCGTTGAAATCGGGCGTCGAAGCGACGAAACCGTTGAGCTTGACGACGCGTGCGACGCGGCCGAGGTTTCCGCCGAGGGCAGCTTTCGCCTGCGCCAGAATGTTGATGGCGCAAAGTTCGGCGGCGCGCTGGCCGGCTGCCACGTCCACATTGCGGCCAAGATGGCCGCTGACCGCCACTTTGCCGTCTTCCAGGGGGAGCTGACCCGACACGAAAAGGAGATTGCCGCTGCAGACGCATGCCACATAGCTGGCCACGGGTGCTGCCGGCTGCGGCAGCACGATCCCCAGTTCCTTGAGGCGGCCCTCGATCACGTCGGACATTTTCATCTCCCGTTTGTTGTCAATTCTTCAAAAAGTAGTCATCTACTCTAGAATCCGCTTGGTGCGGATGTTCGGCCTCGATTTGGCCGGAAGCGTTCTTATAACATCGCGTGCGAGTCCAACAGGAGATAATGCATGTTCCGCTCGAGTCTGGCCGCAACTGTTCTTTCGGGCGCCAGCGCGCTGACGTTCCTCGCGGCACCGGCACATGCGGTGGGTCCGAGTGGCCTTGTCGCGCATCGCGCCGTCTACGATCTCGAACTGAAGGACGCAACCGACCGTTCCGGCATCGCCGGTATGTATGGGCGCATGGTCTATGAATTCGATGGCTCCGATTGCGCCGGGTTCACCACCAACTTTCGCTTCGTCACCCAGATCGACACGGGTGACTCGACGCGTCTCAGCGATCAGCAGACGACGACCTTCGAGGACATCGCCAAAGGTACATTCCGTTTCGAGACCAAGTCGTTCACCGACGACCAGCTCGACAAGGACGTTCGCGGCGCGGCGCAAGACAACGACGAGGGCCTGAAGGTCGATTTGACCCAGCCGGCCGCCAAGCATGTCGATCTTGCGGTCAGCCGCTTCCCGACGGAGCACATGCTCGACATCATCAAGAACGCCAAGCTCGGCAAAAGCTTCTTCGAAGCGCGCGTGTTCGATGGTTCCGACGACGGAGACAGGTCGCTCGTTGCCACGACCGTGGTCGGAAAGCAGACGGGACCGGCGACCGACGACGCCGACGCCGAGAAGGCGGGTGCCTTCGCCAAAACGCCGTTCTGGCCGGTAACGGTCGCCTATTTCAACGAGAAGAGTGCGGGTGACGCGATGCCGGTCTATCGCATGTCCTTCAAGCTCTATGAAAACGGGATTACACGCGACCTCACCATGGACTATGGAGACTTCGTGCTGACCGGCAGGCTTTCGAAGCTGGAGTTGCTCGACCCCAAGGCCTGCAAGTAACTTTCGCCAGCGCTCGTCTTTTTCTGGCATGAGCCTTGCTTTTCCGCTGAATGAGGGGTAAGGGCAGCCACATTCCACACGTAAGGCATGGGATCGTCCGGGAGAAATCCGGACCGTTCCGCCCGGTGGCATCTTCGACGAAGATGCTGTTCGCCTTGCGGAGGTTCAACCGGAAAGGATAACAAGGCATGGCATTGCCCGATTTCTCTATGCGTCAGCTTCTGGAAGCTGGCGTTCACTTCGGCCACCAGACGCACCGCTGGAACCCGAAGATGAAGCCGTATATCTTCGGCGACCGTAACAACATCCACATCATCGACCTTGCACAGACGGTTCCGATGCTGAGCCGCGCCCTGCAGGTCGTCAGCGACACCGTTGCCCGCGGCGGCCGCGTTCTGTTCGTCGGCACCAAGCGCCAGGCGTCTGAACTCATCGCCGACAGCGCCAAGCGTTCGGCCCAGTACTACGTCAACGCCCGCTGGCTCGGCGGCATGATGACGAACTGGAAGACCATTTCGAACTCGATCCAGCGCCTGCGCAAGCTCGATGAAATCCTCTCCGGCGATGCCCAGGGCTTCACCAAGAAGGAGCGCCTGAACCTCGAGCGCGAGCGCGAAAAGCTCGACAAGGCTCTCGGTGGTATCAAGGACATGGGCGGTACGCCTGACCTGATGTTCATCATCGACACCAACAAGGAAAAGATCGCGATCGACGAAGCCAAGCGCCTCGGCATCCCGGTCGTCGCCATCATCGACTCGAACTGCGATCCGGACCTGATCGACTATCCGATCCCGGGCAACGACGACGCTTCGCGCGCCATCGCTCTCTATTGCGACCTGCTCGCTCGCGCCGCCATCGACGGCATCGCACGCCAGCAGGGCGCTTCCGGCCGTGACCTCGGTGCATCCGCCGAAGGTCTCGTCGAGCCCACGCTCGACGAAACCGGCGCCTGATAAAAGTGGCAGGCGGGCTTTCTGCCCGTCATGCTTTCCAGGGATCGGGAAAGGCCGCTCGCGACTCTCAGAAGTTCGGCGGCCTTGACCATTTCAGGCGGGGGCGAACTGCCCGCGCCGCCCAAGTTTCGTAATGACGCGTCATTCATCACGCTGTCATAGATACGGGTACATTTCGTGCCTCAATCCGGTCCCGCACGGCGTTTCGCGGGCCACCGTTTGAACCGACAAGAGGAAGCTTATGACCGAGATTACGGCTGCACTGGTGAAGGAACTGCGCGAAAAGTCTGGCGCAGGCATGATGGACTGCAAGAAGGCGCTGACAGAAAACAACGGCGATATCGAAGCAGCGATCGACTGGCTGCGCGCCAAGGGCATCTCCAAGGCCGACAAGAAGTCTGGTCGCACCGCCGCTGAAGGCCTGATCGGCATTGCCGGCGCCGGCCACAAGGCCGTTGTCATCGAACTCAACTCGGAAACCGACTTCGTTGCCCGTAACGACGCCTTCCAGGACCTGGTCCGCGGCATCGCCAACGTTGCTCTGTCCACCGACGGTTCGGTTGAAGCCATTTCGGCTGCGACCTACCCGGCATCCGGCAAGCCGATCGCCGACACCATCAAGGACGCGATCGCCACCATCGGTGAAAACATGACGCTCCGCCGTGCTGCCAAGCTCGAAGTCGAGCACGGCGTCGTTGCGACGTACATCCACAACGCTGCCGGCGATGGCATCGGCAAGCTCGGTGTGCTCGTCGCTCTGAAGTCGAATGGCGATAAGGCCGTTCTGACCTCGATCGGCCGTCAGGTTGCAATGCACATCGCTGCGACCAACCCGCTCGCCATCCGCTCCGAAGAAGTCGATGCCGCCGTCGCCGAACGCGAACGCAACGTCTTCATCGAGCAGGCCCGCGAATCCGGCAAGCCGGAAGCGATCATCGAAAAGATGGTCGAAGGCCGCATGCGCAAGTTCTTCGAAGAAGTCGCTCTCCTGTCGCAGGCTTTCGTGATCAACCCCGACCTGACGGTCGGCGCCGCGATCAAGGAAGCTGAAAAGGAAGCCGGCGCATCGATTGAAATCACCGGCATGGCACGCCTCCTTCTCGGCGAAGGCGTTCAGAAGGAAGAGACCGATTTCGCTGCTGAAGTCGCAGCCGCCGCCAAGGGCTGATCGGGCATCTTATCGGGTAAAACAGAAGGGCATCGCGTGACAACGCGATGCCCTTCGTGTATCCGGCATTCATTGCAGCGGCGCGCGTCATTCATGACGGCTCAAACGCTGCAGCGCTTTGAAACGGCGCATAATCCTTTCTCCCAGTCGGTCTCGATCCAGAGAAAGGATTATGCGCTTCACTCCGAGGAGCAAAGATGTCTGAACCAATCTACAAGCGCGTGTTGCTGAAGGCTTCCGGTGAGGCTCTCATGGGCAGCCAGGGTTTCGGGATCGACGTCGCCGTTGCCGACCGGATCGCTTCTGATATCGCCGAGGCGCGCGAGATGGGCGTTGAGGTCGGTGTCGTTGTCGGCGGCGGCAACATCTTCCGCGGCGTCGCCGTGGCGTCCAAGGGTGGCGACCGCGTCACCGGCGACCATATGGGCATGCTCGCGACCGTCATCAACGCGCTTGCGCTTGCAACCTCGCTGCGCAAGCTCAACATCGACACGGTCGTTCTCTCCGCGATCGCGATGCCGGAAATCTGCGAGAGCTTCTCGCAGCGCGCGACACTCTATCACCTGTCGCTCGGGCGCGTGGTGATCTTCGCCGGCGGGACGGGCAACCCCTTCTTCACCACCGATTCGGCCGCGGCCCTTCGTGCGGCGGAAATGGGCGCGGAAGCAATCTTCAAGGGAACGCAGGTCGACGGTATCTATTCCGCGGATCCGAAGAAGTTCCCCGACGCCGAGCGCTACGACCACCTGACCCATAGTCAGGTGCTTGAAAAGGGACTGGCCGTCATGGACGTGGCGGCCGTCGCGCTCGCCCGCGAGAACGCCATTCCGATCATCGTCTTCTCTATCCACGAGAAAAGTGGCTTTGCACAAATCTTGACCGGCGGTGGTCTCAAGACCATCGTATCCGACAACTGACAATTTTCGACGCCGCGCATTGGAACGGCGCGCTTGACTACGGGAGCTGACAAATGAGTGACAACACGGATCTCAAGGAACTTAAGCGACGCATGGATGGCGCCATCGCTGCCTTCAAGCACGATATCGCGTCGCTGCGCACGGGCCGCGCGTCGGCGAACATTCTCGATCCGGTGACCGTCGAAGCATACGGTTCGCGCGTGCCGCTCAATCAGGTTGCGAACGTTTCTGTGCCGGAGTCGCGGATGTTGTCGGTCTCGATCTGGGACAAGCAGATGGTGGGTGCGGTGGACCGAGCCATCCGCGAGTCCAACCTCGGTCTCAATCCGATCGTCGATGGCCAGAACCTGCGCATTCCGCTGCCTGAACTCAATGAGGAACGCCGGCGTTCGCTGGTCAAGATCGCCCACGAATACACCGAGAAGGCCAAGGTCGCGATTCGACATGTGCGCCGCGACGGCATGGATGGCCTCAAGAAAGCCGAAAAGGACGGTGTAATCGGCCAGGACGACAGCCGTGCGCTGTCGGAAAAAGTGCAGAAGATGACGGATGAGGTGATTTCCGATGTCGACCGCTTGCTAGCGGATAAAGAAAAGGAAATCATGCAGGTCTAATAAGAGGCCTGTAGACTAGCTGTCGCCTGCCGGCCGAAAGAAGACGAGCCATATGCCACACCCAGAGCTTTCGACGCTTCCTGAGCACGTTGCCATCATCATGGATGGTAACGGCCGATGGGCCAATGCGCGCGGACTTCCACGCACCATGGGCCACCGAAAGGGTGTCGAGGCGGTTCGCGAGACGGTGCGCGCCGCCGGCGAAGTGGGGTTGAAATATCTGACCCTGTTTGCCTTTTCTTCGGAAAACTGGCGTCGCCCGGAAACCGAAGTCACCGATCTGCTCGGGCTGCTCAAGGCTTTCATTCGGCGCGATCTGGCGGACCTGCATCGACAAAACGTTCGCGTCCGGGTTATCGGCGACAGGCAGAACCTTCGCAGCGACATACTTCCGCTTCTCCTTGAGGCGGAAGAAACCACGAAAAACAATACGGCGCTGACGCTCGTCATCGCCTTCAACTATGGCTCCCGCGACGAAATCGCGCGCGCTGCCATCAGCCTTGCCAAGGATGTCGAGGAGGGGCGGCTCAAGGCCGATCAGATCAGCGCCTCGCTGATCGGTCAGCGGCTTGATACGGCGGGCATTCCTGATCCCGATCTCATCATCCGCACCAGCGGCGAGGAGCGGCTATCGAACTTCCTGCTGTGGCAGGCGGCCTATTCGGAATTCATGTTTGTGCCTGACTACTGGCCGGACTTCAGCCGCGATCTGTTCTTCTCCGCGTTGAAGAAGTACGCCGAGCGCGACCGCCGCTTCGGCGGCCTCTCCGCCAAGCCCATCGCCGCCGTGGGCTCCTGATGAGCAGGGAACTTCGGCTGCGCATCATTTCCGGCATCGTGCTTGCCGTCGTCGTGCTTGCCGCGACCTGGTATGGCGGCTTCGCGTTTCGGCTTCTCGCGACGCTGATCGCGCTGCTCGTCTACTACGAGTGGTCGACGATGACCCGTCTGCAGGCGAACGATCCGTCCGGCAACGCGCTTGGCTGGCTCGGCATATTCGTGATCAGCGGTGCGACGCTTTCGCAGGAATCGCCCTATGCCGTCGGCGCGATGGGAGTTTTCGTACTCGCAACGCTGTTGCTTTCTGCGTTTCGCGGAAAAAGCTGGTGGCTGCCCGGCGGCGTTTTATACGCGGGGCTGACGGCCATCGCGCTTTCCGAGATCCGCGACGACGATCTTCTCGGTCTTGTCACGATGCTGTTCGTCTTTGCGACGGTCTGGGCGACGGATATCCTGGCTTACTTCGTTGGGCGCGCGATCGGTGGTCCGAAGCTTGCGCCGCGCATCTCACCCGGCAAGACGTGGTCCGGCGCGATCGGCGGAGGATTGGCGGGCGTGATCGCGGGAACCGCGATCGTTTGGAGTTTTTTTCCGGGCGCCGGACTTCGCGTTGCCGCCGTCGCGCTCTTCCTGTCGGTCTGCAGCCAGATCGGCGATCTCTTCGAATCATTCATCAAGCGTCGCTTCGGCGTGAAGGATTCCAGCCACCTGATTCCCGGTCACGGCGGCGTGATGGATCGGGTCGATGGCCTAGTTTTCGCTTGTTTCGCAGCCTTTTTGCTGGCTATCGTGTTTTCGCTGGCATCGGATGGCGAGACGGCCTCCCTGGGCGGCGTGCTGCTCGGTGTCTGAGTAAAAAGGGCAGGATCGAATCATGGGCATTGTGGGCATTTTTGGTTTTCTGACGCACTACATCGTGCCCTTCGTACTGGTGTTGTCGCTGCTCGTCTTCGTGCATGAGATGGGCCACTACCTGGTAGGCCGGCTCTCCGGCATTCGAATCTTGGCGTTTTCGGTCGGATTCGGGCCGGAGATTGCGGGCTTTACCGATAGACACGGCACGCGCTGGAAGTTGTCGGCAATTCCGCTTGGCGGCTATGTGCGGTTCTTCGGCGACGAGGATGCTTCCAGCAAGACGGACAACCAGCAGCTCTCGGCGATGTCGCCCGAAGATCGCGCGCGCTCCTTCGCAGGCGCCAAGCTATGGAAACGCGCCGCGACGGTGGCCGCTGGCCCGATCGCCAATTTCCTGCTCGCAATCGCAATCTTTGCCGTCCTCTTTTCCATCTACGGAAGATCGGTCGCCGATCCCGTCGTAGCCGAGGTGAAGGCCGACAGCGCCGCGGCGGATGCCGGCATCAAGCCCGGCGATCTGCTCCTCGCCATCGACGGCAGCAAGGTGACGACGTTCGACGACGTTCGCCGCTATGTCAGTATTCGCCCCGGCCGGCACATCATCGTCACCGTCGAGCGCAACGGACAGAGCCTGGATTTCCCGATGGTGCCACAACGCACCGACATGACCGACCAGTTCGGCAACAAGATGGAAGTGGGCATCATCGGCATCGTAACCAACCAGGACGTCGGACACTTTCGTCAGCAGACCTATACGCCGTTGCAGGCGGTTGTCGAAGGAACGCGCCAGACCGGCAGCATCGTCGTCGGTACCTTCCAGTATATCGGAAACCTGTTCGGCGGTTATATGAAGCCGGATCAGCTGGGCGGGCCGATCCGCGTCGCGCAAGCCTCTGGCCAGATGGCGTCTCTGGGTCTAGCCGCCGTATTGCAGCTCGCCGCGGTTCTTTCCGTCTCCATTGGATTGCTCAATCTTATGCCGGTTCCTGTACTTGATGGAGGGCATCTGATGTTCTATGCCATTGAAGCGGTGAGGGGAAAACCGTTGGGTGCGGCGGCGCAGGACATAGCCTTCAGGATAGGTCTTGCGATGGTACTTTCGCTCATGGTTTTCGCCACCTGGAACGACATCAGCGCTCTGATCGGGTGATTTTAAGAAGAGGGAAAATTACCTTTTATTTACGATGTTTCAAGGCTGTAGTGGCCAATGGGCCACGGTTGGAAATGAAGTAAACAGAAATTAACTTGCTCCCTTGCTTGTATGTCAAAAGCGGGTAAAACGACACACGGTCGGAATCGGCTCTGCTCGATATCGGGACGATTGAAAAAGGTAAGAATTGAAAATGAAGGCTGGTTCAAGGTTTTTGAACGCGGTATCGGCGGTGGCGCTGTCTGCAAGTGTTGTTGCTTCCGGTGCGGGCGTTACCACGCTGGTGTCTGCCACTGCGGCAGAAGCGGCCGTCATTCAGAAGGTGGATGTCCGTGGCGCGGGACGCGCCGGGTCCGAAGCCGTTCGCGACAACATCACCATTACGCCAGGCAAGAGCTTCTCTCCCGCAGACATCGATCAGTCGGTGAAGCAGCTCTATGCGACCGGCTATTTCAGCGATGTTCACATCAGCGTTTCCGGCAGCACGCTCGTCGTCACGGTCAGCGAGAATCAGCTGATCAATGCCGTTGTCTTCAACGGCAACCGCAAGATCAAGGACGACAAGCTGGCGGGGCTCGTTCAGACGCATGCCGCGGGTCCCTATAACGAAGCGCAGATCCAGGGGGACATAACCTCCATCAAGGAAGCCTACGCCGCCATTGGCCGCAGCGACGTCCAGGTGACGACGCAGACCGCGCCGGTCGCCCCGGGCCGCGTAAACCTTGCTTTCGTCATCAATGAAGGTGAGCGCACGAAGATCGAGGCGGTCAACTTCACCGGCAATCAGGCCTATAGCGACGGCCGCCTTGCTGCGGTCATCAGCACCAAGAAGTCCAACTTCCTGTCGTTCCTGACGCGCAAGGACGTTTACAGCCCCGACAAGCAGCATGCCGACGAGGATGCGCTCCGTCAGTTCTACTACAACCACGGCTATGCGGACTTCCGCGTCGTTTCGTCGGATGCCACGCTCAACGAGCAGACCAACGAATACACGCTGAACTTCAATGTCGAAGAAGGTCAGCGCTATACGTATGGCGATGTCAGCGTCGTCTCGACGGTCGACGGCATCAACGCCGACGAACTGAAGGGCCTCGTGGTTACCAAGAAGGGTGACACCTACAGCGCCCGCGACATCCAGAAGTCGATCGAAGACATTTCCAAGCGCATCGCTGCTGCTGGTTATCCGTTCGCTCGCGTCACGCCGCGCGGCAACCGCGACTTCGCAACCCACACGATCGGTATCGAATATCTGGTCGACCAGGGTGAGCGCGCCTATGTCGAGCGCATCGAGATCCGCGGCAACACCCGCACCCGCGACTATGTCATCCGTCGTGAATTCGACATCAACGAAGGCGACGCTTTCAACCAGGAAATGATCACCCGCGCCAAGCGCCGCCTCGACGCGCTCGGCTACTTCTCGTCGGTGAACATTGGCACCGCGCCGGGCAGCGCTCCGGACCGCGTGGTCGTTGTCGTCAACGTCGAAGATCAGCCGACCGGTTCGTTCGGCATCGGCGCCGGCTATGCGGTCGGCAACAACGGCGGCATCATCCTGGAAGCCTCGATCGAGGAGAAGAACTTCCTGGGTCGCGGCCAATATATTCGCGTTGCGGCAGGCGCCGGTACGGAAGGCAGCCGCAGCTACAACATCTCGTTCACCGAGCCCTACTTCCTGGGTTACCGGCTGGCGGCTGGCTTCGACATCTTCAAGAACCAGACGGCCTCGGACGACTTCTATGACTATAGCGAACAGGGCGGTTCGCTACGCGTCACGGCGCCGATCACCGAAGATCTGGCCACCACGCTGCGCTACAACTACAAGCGTCTCGACTATAGCGGTACGGGCGACTGGCAGAACAATCTGTCTGCGCCTTATCTCAACTTGATCGAGAACGGTCCGTGGACCCAGTCGTCGATCTCGCAGACCTTTACCTACAACACGCTCGACGACCAGAACCTGCCGCGCGAAGGTATGCTCGCCAAGCTGACGCACGAATTCGCGGGGCTTGGTGGCGACTCCGACTTCTACAAGATCAGTGCCAAGGCTCGTTACTTCCACATGATTTCCGACGAGCAGGACATCATCGGCTCGCTGACGGTTGGCGCCGGCTACGTTCTGCCGACCAGCGGCGACAAGCTCAACGTCTTCGACCAGTTCACGATCGGTGGCCGCGAAATCCGTGGCTTCGAGAATGCCGGCATCGGCCCGCGCACGACGAACTTCGGCGATCCGATGGGTGGAACGACCTATTTCACCGCTTCGGCTGAAGCGAGCATGCCGCTTCCGGGCATCCCGCAGGACATTGGTCTGCGCGGCGCCGTGTTCGCTGACGCTGGCACGCTTTACGGCAACAAGGCCGATACGTTTGGTGATCAGATCGAAGGCGACGGCGCCTCGCTGCGTGCTTCTCTGGGTGCCGGTATCATCTGGTCCTCGCCGTTCGGCGTCATCCGCGTCGACTATGCGGTGCCTGTCGTGAAGGAAGACTTCGACAAGACTCAGAATTTCCGGTTTGGCATCGCAAACCAGTTCTGATATCGCCAGTCCAGAGCTGCAGGCTCATATCCCGTTCTGGAGCTGTTGTTGATGGAACCTAATTGCTTTTTTCCGCCCCATGAGGGTGTCAGCCTGGCTAGGCTGGCAGCTCATCTTGGGGCGGAGTTGGCTGATAATGCGTTCGCGGACAAGATCGTGAAATCCGTTTCGCCGGTCTATCGTGCCGGCGAGGGCGACGTTTGCTACATTCTCTCCCGCAAGAACCGCGATGAGCTGGCAACCTGCCATGCGACCGCCATCATCTGCGATGCGTCGATGCAGTCGATCATCCCGGCGCACATCCCTGTAATCATCTCCTACAAGCCGCATGCCGCCTTCGCGACGGCCGGCGCGCTGCTGCATCCGGACGCCATGCGGCCGGCCACCGTGACATCGGGCGCAAGCGCTATCTCGCCGGCTGCCTTCGTCGATCCGAGTGCCAAATTGGAACACGACGTCGTCGTCGAGCCGATGGCCGTGGTTGGTGCGAATGCCGAGATCGGCGAGGGAACGCGCATTTGCGCGGGCGCTGTGATCGGCGCGAACGTCAAGATCGGACGCGACTGCACGATCTCCGCCGGTGCCAGCGTGCTCTGCGCCCTCGTCGGCAACGGCGTCATCGTCCATAACGGCGCGCGCATCGGGCAGGACGGTTTTGGTTACGCCCCAGGCCAGCGCGGCATGCTGAAGATCGTGCAGATCGGCCGCGTCATCATCCAGGACAATGTCGAGATTGGTGCGAACACGACGATCGATCGCGGTACCATGGACGACACCGTGATCGGCGAAGGCACCAAGATCGATAACCAGGTCCAGATCGGCCACAACGTTCACATCGGTCGGCATAGCGCCATCGTCAGCCAGGTCGGCATTGCCGGCAGTGCGAAGATTGGAAATGGCGTCCAGATCGGTGGACAAGCAGGCGTCGCGGGCCACATTAACATTGGTGACGGCGTCCAGCTCTCGGCGGGCAGCGGCACGATCAACGACATTCCAGCGGGACAGCGCTATGGCGGCGTCCCATCGCGCCCGATCAAGGATTTCTTGAGAGAACTGGCAGAGACCATGGCTAAGACCGAAGGCCGCAAGAAAAAAGGCGAGGTAACCAAGGATGACTGAGGAAACGAAGGCCTCGCTCGGATCAGCTGACATCATCGAGATCATGAAGCTGTTGCCGCATCGCTACCCGTTTCTTCTTGTCGACAAGATCATCGAGATCGACGGCGACAACTCGGCAATCGGCGTCAAGAATGTTACGGTGAACGAACCGCAGTTCAATGGACACTTTCCCGGCGCCCCGATCATGCCCGGCGTTCTCTTGATCGAAGCGATGGCCCAGACCGCAGGCGCCATCTGCGCGCGCAAACAGGGCGAGGTCGGGAACCTCGTTTATTTCATGACGATCGACAATGCGCGCTTCCGCAAGCCCGTCGTGCCAGGCGATGTGGTCGAGTTCCATGTCGTCAAGCATAAGCAGCGAGGCAACATCTGGAAGTTCCATTGCGATGCGAAAGTCAGCGGCACACTGGTTGCCGAGGCCGATATCGGTGCGATGATCGTACACAAGGACTGAATAATGACTGGAATAGCACAAAGCGCTCGTATCCATCCGCTTGCGGTCGTCGAGGACGGCGCGGTGATCGGGGAGGGCGTGGTCGTCGGTCCGTTCTGTTATGTCGGGCCGAAGGTCGTGCTTCACGAGAACGTCCAGCTGTTGTCGAACGTCGTGGTGAGCGGGCTCACCACGATCGGCAAGGGCACCCGCATATTTCCGATGGCCGTAGTCGGCGGCGACCCGCAGAGCATTCATCACGGTGGTGAAGAAACGACTTTAAGTGTCGGTGAGAACTGCACGATCCGTGAGGGCGTCACGATGAACACCGGTACGGCCGATTTCGGCGGCAAGACCATCGTCGGTGACAACAATCTCTTTCTGGCCAATTCGCACGTCGCGCATGATTGCCGCGTCGGCAACAACGTCATCATGTCGAACAACGTGATGCTCGCCGGCCATGTTACGATCGAGGATCGCGCCATTCTCGGCGGCGGCTGCGCCGTGCACCAATTCGCTCGTGTAGGTCGGCACGCGTTCATCGGCGGCCTTTCCGCCGTCAACTACGACGTGATCCCTTATGGCATGTTGAACGGCAATCCGGGTATTCTCGGTGGTCTCAACGTTGTCGGCATGACCCGTGCCGGGATCGAACGTGCGGTGATCCATACGGTTCGTCGCGCCTTTAAGTCGATCTTTGAGGGCGAAGGCTCGATCCGCACCAATGCCGCGGCGATCCGCGACGAATACGTGGACTGCAAGCAAGCGATGGAAATCATTGATTTCATCACCGTCGACAGCGAGCGTGCGATCTCCTCGCCGAACCGCAACAAGGCGTGACGGTGGGCGCGAGCGCCGAAGACGGCAAGGGAAGATTGGCAATCATCGCCGGTAGCGGTTTTCTGCCGGCTCACGTGGCGGCCGCCGCGCGCCGCGCCGGAGAAAATCCCGTCATCGTTGCCCTAAAAAACGAGGCGGATCGCGACTGGAGCGACTTCGACCATGTGGTCCTGGGCGTCGGCGATTTTGCCGGCTTCGAGGCACTTTTCGAGAAATATGACGTCCACCGCATCGTAATGTCCGGCAGCGTGGCCAAGCGGCCGGAGTGGCGCGAGATCCGCGCAACCTGGCGCTCGTTCGCGAAAGTGCCGGGCATCGTCCGCACTCTTCTGTCGGGGGGCGACAATGCCGTGCTGCAGATGGTCATCGGCCTTTTGGAACGCAAAGGCCGCCGCGTCATCGGCGCGCACGAGATCGCTCCGGATCTTCTTGCGACCACCGGAGCGCTCGGTAAGCATGGGCCGTCCGAAGAGGACTTGAACGATATCCGCCAGGCCGTGAAAGCCGCCGATGCACTCGGCCTCCTCGATGTCGGTCAGGGCGCGGTCAGCGTCGGCGGGCGCATCGTGGCGCTCGAAGGCGTCGAGGGAACGGATCGCATGATCGAACGCGTGGCGAGCCTCCGGGCAGAAGGGCGCATTTCACCGCGCCGCCGTGGCGTTCTCGTGAAAATGTGCAAGCCGCAACAGGATATCCGCGCCGACCTGCCGTCGGTTGGGGTCTCCACGATCCTCAACGCGAAGAAGGCCGGATTGGCCGGCGTGGCGGTCGAGGCGGGCAGGGCGCTCCTTCTTGACCGGGAAGCCCTGATCGCGGCTGCGGACCGGGAGGGCATATTCCTGTGTGGCATTGACCGCGGTCTCAGCGCGAAAGGGTATATGTGAGCGCTACTCTCAAGCTCGCGATCATAGCTGGCGAAGTTTCCGGTGACCTGCTGGGCGCTGATCTCGTCGCCGCCTTGAGGGAGCGCACCGCTACTGACGTCGAACTCGTCGGCGTCGGGGGCGAAGCGCTAGAGGCGCAGGGGCTGCGCTCGCTGTTCGATTTTTCAGAGCTTTCGATCATGGGGTTCACCCAGGTCATCGTGAAGCTTCCGAAGCTTCTCTCCCGCATTCGCCAGACGGCGACTGCAATCGTCGCTGCCCGGCCAGACGCGCTTGTCATCATCGACAGCCCGGATTTCACCCATCGCGTCGCCAAGCGCGTTCGCGCCGCAATGCCCGATCTTCCGATCGTGAACTACGTCTGTCCGAGTGTGTGGGCCTGGAAGGAATATCGCGCGCAGCAAATGCTCGGCTATGTCGACCATGTGCTTGCCGTGCTGCCGTTCGAGCCGGATTTCATGGCGCGCCTCGGCGGTCCGCCAACGACCTATGTCGGCCACCGCTTGGCGACGGACAAGAATGTAATCGCAACCCGTCTCGAGCGGTCGCGCCGCGGTTTTGATCCGGCGGGCGGCGAACGTACCATCTTGCTGTTGCCGGGTTCTCGGGGGGCGGAGATCAATCGGCTGCTTCCGGCGTTCGAGAAAACGGTCGAAGAGCTGACCCGGCGCGACAATCGCGTCCGCTATTTGTTGCCGACCGTTCCGCACCGGGCAGAACTGGTACGGAGCCTGACGGCGCATTGGACCATCAGGCCGGAAATCGTGGTGGGTCAGGAAGCCAAATGGGCGGCTTTTGCCGAGGGCGACGCGGCGGTTGCCGCCTCGGGCACCGTGCTGCTGGAGCTTGCGCTTGCCGGCGTTCCGGTCATTTCGACATACAGCACCGACTGGATTGTCAAGCTCATCCACAAGCGGATTAAAGCTTGGACGGCCGCGCTTCCCAACCTGATCGCGGACTATATCGTCGTCCCGGAGCAGATCAACGAGATGGTGCGCCCCGGCGTGCTTGCCCGCTGGCTCGAACGCCTCTCGCAGGATAGCCTGCAGCGCAAGGCGATGCTTGATGGCTTCGACCTGGTGTGGGAGCGGATGCAGACGAAAACGCCGCCGGGCGAACACGCGGCGGCCATCCTGCTGGACCTGCTGGCAAGAAAAAAACCCGGTCGTTTCTGACCGGGTTTTTTGTTGTCTCAGAGCGGTTTAGCGCTTCGATACGGGCAAGTACTCGCGCTTCGGCTCGCCGGTGTAGAGCTGGCGCGGACGGCCGATGCGCTGATGCGGGTCCTCGATCATTTCCGCCCACTGCGCGATCCAGCCGACGGTGCGGGCAAGAGCGAACAGCACGGTGAACATGGTGGTGGGGAAGCCGAGCGCCTTCAGCGTGATGCCGGAGTAGAAGTCGATGTTCGGATAAAGCTTCTTCTCGATGAAATACTCGTCCGTCAACGCGATACGCTCAAGTTCCATGGCAACGTCGAGCAGCGGATCGTCCTTGATGCCAAGCTCGCCGAGCACCTCATGCGTGGTGCGCTGCATGATCTTGGCGCGCGGATCGTAGTTCTTGTAGACGCGATGACCGAAGCCCATCAGGCGGAACGGGTCGTTCTTGTCCTTGGCGCGGGCGATGTATTCCGGAATTCGGTCGACCGAGCCGATTTCGGTGAGCATGTTCAGCGCCGCTTCGTTGGCGCCGCCATGAGCCGGGCCCCAAAGGCAGGCAATGCCGGCTGCGATGCAGGCAAACGGGTTGGCACCGGAGGAACCGGCGAGACGGACCGTCGACGTAGAGGCGTTCTGTTCGTGATCGGCGTGCAGGATGAAGATACGGTCCATCGCGCGCGCCAGAACCGGATTGACCACATAGTCCTCGCAAGGCACCGCGAAACACATGTGCAAGAAGTTGGACGCGTAGTCGAGATTGTTGCGCGGATAAACGAAAGGCTGGCCGATATGGTACTTGTAGGCCATCGCCGCCAGCGTCGGCATCTTCGCGATCATTCTCAGGCTGGCAACCATGCGCTGATGCGGATCGGTGATATCGGTGGAGTCGTGGTAGAAGGCCGAAAGCGCGCCGACGCAGCCGCACATGACGGCCATCGGATGCGCATCGCGGCGGAAGCCGGTGAAGAAGCGCGACATTTGTTCATGCACCATAGTGTGGTGCGTGACGCGATGGTCGAAGTCCTTCTTCTGCGCGGCGGTCGGGAGATCTCCATAAAGGAGGAGATAGCAGACCTCCAGGAAGTCGCCATGCTCGGCCAGCTGTTCGATGGGATAGCCGCGATGCAGCAGAATGCCCTCGTCGCCGTCGATGTAGGTGATCTTGGATTCGCAGGCAGCTGTCGACGTAAAGCCAGGATCGTAAGTGAAAGA
This sequence comes from Rhizobium sp. RAF56, assembly GCF_052113965.1. Taxonomy (NCBI): domain Bacteria; kingdom Pseudomonadati; phylum Pseudomonadota; class Alphaproteobacteria; order Hyphomicrobiales; family Rhizobiaceae; genus Rhizobium; species Rhizobium sp. RAF56. The sequence continues at coordinate 104,999 of NZ_JBFRDU010000003.1, read as the reverse complement.
AGAGGTGTGCTTATAAAGGGCGCCAATATCAATGACACTGGGGCCGATGGTGCCGGCCTTCACAGGCAAGTCCACCGACGTGTCGCCCCACAGTAGTTTCGCGCTTTGTTCCGTCATGCTGATCCTCCAAGATTTGGCGGGTTGGCGCCACAAAAAGCGCCAAATGGTTAAGCGTCCACCGATTGCTATATGATCACGAAGCTAATGCCAAGTTACCGTGGCGCCTATTTGTGCATCGCGTCATCAACTTTTGGGCACTGCAATATCTGCTCTTCCGAGAGGATGGACAAGCAGCGTCGCGGCGGTTGGGAAAGGCTTTTATCGAACCGGTGACCCAATCGATTTTTGTTGAAAATTTCGATCAATAGTTGCAAGTTTCTAGGGATCTTGAACATCGACTGACAGCGGCTATGCCCGACACCGAAGCGCGAGACAGGCAGGTAACGAGCTTCAACCTGCCGCCGCCGAGGACAGGCGGGTCAGCGCTGACCGTTCCCTTGGAACGCGGGGTCCGCACGCAGGACCGTGTGCCGCTGGCAAGTAGGGCTCGTCTGGCGCGAGCGGCGTTTTCCGAAGCACTTGCCCTGCTATTGCAGGAAGAAGCCGCGCATGGGCGCGCCTTGCTTTTCGCGCCAGTCTATATGGGCTGCGGCGCGATCATCTGGTTCAAGTCCGGCAACGATCCTCCGACCGCCGCGATCGTCATGGGAGTTGTGATCTCAGCCGCGAGCCTTGCCGTGAAAAGGCAAGCCAGCGCCGTTTCGCGCCACCTTTTGTTCGCCGCGATGCTGGTGCTTGTCGGCATGCTCCTTGCCCAATGGCAAACCTGGCGAACGGGAACTTTCATGCTGGACGTTCCGGTCACGACCACGATCACCGGGCGTGTCGAGCGCCGCGAGATCGACGATCGCGGCCGTTGGCGCTATCTCGTTGCCGTCACGGCGACGGAGGCGCCGGCGCTGAGACGTTCGCCGTCGCGCGTCGCGGTCCTTGCGCGGGGAAAGCAGGAACCCTTCGTTCCCGGAGATATCGTACGGGGCAGGGCGCGCCTCATTCCACCTGCCGGCCCTGCTTTGCCCAATCTCCACGACTTTGCCTTCGACGCCTATTTCGACGGCATCGGCGCAAATGGCTTCTTCTACGGATTGCCACAGAGGATGTCTCCAGACGGAGACATGGAGGACGCGACGCTTGTCGCAAGCCTCGAACGGAAACTGACGACCCTGCGCGAACGGATCGGAGATCGCATCCGCGCCATCCTGCCGGGCGACACCGGCGCGTTTGCCGCCTCGCTGGTCAACGACGAGCGGCGCGCCATCTCGCCGGAGACGATCGATGCGCTGCGGGTCTCCGGGCTAGCGCATATCATCGCCATATCGGGGCTGAACATGGCGCTCTCGGCCGGCATTTTCTACGTCGGCTTGCGCCACGCGCTCAGTCTCTTCGCGGGAGTGGCGCAGGCGCGTCCGATCAAGAAGTTCGCGGCCGTTGGCGCACTTATGACGGTGACCGCCTACTATCTCATTTCCGGATTCGGCGTTTCGGCCGAGCGCGCCTTTGTGATGATGGCGATCATGCTGGTGGCGGTCCTGCTCGACCGGCCATCCGTCAGTCTGCGAAACGTTGCGCTGTCAGCAATCGTCATCCTGGCGCTATCGCCGTCGGAGGTGCTCGGGGCGAGCTTTCAAATGTCCTTTGCCGCGACGCTCGCCCTCGTCTCCGGCTACAGGCTTTGGACAAGGCGGGCCAGTCGCGAGCGCACGATCATTCCGTTGCCAACCCCTTGGCCGATCAAAGCGGCCGGGCGCTTCTTTGCCGGAATTGCGATGACCTCGCTCATCGGCGGGGCCTCCACGGCGATCTTCTCCATCGAGCATTTTCACCGGCTGGCGACATACGGCCTTGTTGCCAATCTGGCGGCGATGCCGATCGTCTCCGTCATCGTCATGCCGGTCGGCATGCTGGCGATGCTATTGATGCCCTTTGGCTTGGATGCCGTACCTTGGAAGATCACCGGCTTGGGCCTCGATGCGGTGATTGCGATCGCGAAGACCGTCGCAGCCTGGGGCGGGAACGTGCCGTTCGCCCGGCTGCCGCCCTGGCTGTTCCCCGCCGTCGTTGCCGGCATCCTCCTGATGGGGCTTCTGCGGACGCGCCTCCGGCACATTGGAGTGCTGCTCATCGTTGCCGTCGTCACACTATCCGCTGCAATACCCGGCCGGCCGCCTCCCGATGTGATGATCGCGGAGGACGGCGACCTGGTTGCGCTCTGGCGAGATGGCCGCCTGGCGCCCAATCGGGAACGGCCGCCGGATTTCATTTTCGAGCAGTGGCAGCGTGCGCTGGCAATCGATGCGTGGCAGCCACCACGCATGCTCGGGGACATGTTTGCTCTTCCGCGTGCCAGCAAGCGCCAGGGTCGGGTCGCGCTGGATGCCGCGCAACGGCAAATCGTCCGTCAGGAAATGGAGCGGGCGCTGGATGTGGTCCCAGATGGCGGGTTTGCCTGCAACGGACGGGAGTGGTGCGCCGCACTGCTGTCGAATGCACAGATATTGATCACCATCAACCAAGCCGCCTATCTCGGTCCTGCCTGTGATACCGCCGATATCGTCGTCACCCCGGCGAGATTGAAACTGGACCGTTGCCGCACCGGCGCCCGGATTTTCAGCGCCACGAGCCTAAGACGCTCGGGATCGGTGGAAATCGATGTCGGCTCGGGAAACCCCATCGCCACGACAGCATTCGATGGAATCGCGAGAGCCTGGAACATCCACCGAGCCTATGACTGGCGTTCGGGAACGTTCAAGACGGACCCCGATTTCACCGCTCAGTGATAACGGCGAATGAGCCCTACCAGCTTGCCCTGAACTTTCACGCGGTCCGGCCCAAAGATGCGGGTCTCATAAGCCGGATTGGCGGCCTCGAGTGCAATTGAGGCACCCTTGCGTCGGAAGCGCTTCAACGTAGCCTCTTCGTCGTCCACGAGAGCCACGACGATATCGCCGGGATTGGCGGTGGAGCCATTGCGAATGATCACCGTGTCGCCATCGAAGATCCCGGCCTCGATCATCGAATCGCCTTTGACCTCCAGCGCGTAATGTTCACCGGAGCCCAACATGTCGGCGGGTATGGCGATATCATGGGTGTTGTTCTGTATGGCCGAGATCGGCACGCCGGCTGCGATCCGTCCCATCACCGGAACGGAAACCGAATTGTTGCCGTTGTCGGCGGTTTTTGTCGCGGCGGGCGCTACCGGCTGCGGCTTTCCGAGGCTTCCCTCGATGACGCTCGGCGAAAACCCGCGCCGCGGCTGCATGCTGGGGCTGTAGGCCTCAGGCAGCTTGATGACTTCGAGCGCTCGGGCCCGGTTCGGAAGCCGCCTAATGAAACCGCGCTCCTCGAGCGCGGTAATGAGCCGATGGATACCGGACTTAGACGCCAGGTCGAGGGCGTCTTTCATTTCATCGAAAGAGGGAGGTATGCCGGATTCCTTCATTCGCTCGTGAATGAAAAGTAGCAGTTCCTGCTGCTTGCGAGTCAACATTGTATGAGGCCCCAATCGTGAAACAAATCCAGAACGGACACTATATGTTCCATATGTGTTCCGCAAGTGCTTAAATTTTCGTGAAGATGGTCGCGCTGATGATGAATTTCACCTTCGCATGCTCGATTGGTGCCGCCTGCGGGCGTTTCTCGCGGTCTCTTGGCACACGCGGTCAGAAATCTTGGCGGGCAAGTCATCAATCCGATTCGGAGTATCGGTGTTGCCACCGCAGCCTTTGGGCTTGAAACGGGTCGCGGAAAGGCGCAAACGCTACCACACGTGAAGGCTTGAGGAAGACGATTGAGGGAGCAGGGCATGAGCTCGTCGCCACATCCGCTTGACCATCTGGTGTTGCCGACAATGAGCATTGCCTCGGCGCGCGAGAGGCTGGGTAAGCTTGGCTTTACGGTCGCAGCCGACGCGCTTCATCCCTTCGGAACGGAAAACGCCTGCGTATTCCTCGCCGACCAGACTTATCTTGAGCCGCTCGGCGTTGCCGATCACGAGCGAACCGTGGCGAGCGCTGCCGAAGGTAACGTTTTTACGGCGCGCGACCTGGCTTTTCGGTTCCGGCAAGGGGAAGAGGGCTTCTCCGCCATTGCGTTCGGTACGGCCGACGCAGCGGCCGACGACAAGCGATTTCGTGCAAATGCGATTTCGGCCGGCCGGCTGCTCGAGTTTTCGCGGCCAGTGCGCATGCCCGACGAGACGCAATCGGTGGCGGGCTTTCGCTTAGCCTTTGCCGCGGACCTGCGCGCGCCTGATTTCCTTGCTTTTTGCTGCGAGCGGACCAATCCTCTTCCGTCGGACCGCAGTGCGCTGGAGCGGCATGCCAACGGCACCACCGGCATGGCCGAGGTAACGCTTTCCACTCGGGATCCTAAAGCCTTTGCCGGCTTCCTCTCGCAGGCCTGCGGCGGCGCCAAGGTTCAAGAACATTCATTCGGGCTGTCGGTTCAGACGGCAAACGTTCGCCTGGCCGTCATGACGCCGCAAGCGCTCGAAGCCTTCTATGATCTCAGGATCGCCCAGACGGACCCGGGTTTGCGCGCAAGGGCGATTCTCTTTCGCGTCCGCGATCTTTCCGTGACAGCGGCGCATTTGACTGCTAACGGCGTGACCCACACGCGCGCGGGCAATCGCATCGTCATCAAGGCAGCGCTCGGCCAGGGCGCTCTGTTTGCTTTCGAGGAGACACAATGAGCCATCCGACAAATTCCGAAGTCGTCGCAGGCGAGGGCGCTTCTCGCGTTCTGTTTTCGAACAGCGGCAAGCTTTCGCTGATTGCAGGTCCCTGCCAGATGGAGAGCCGGGATCACTCCTTCATGATGGCAGGTGCGCTTAGCGAACTCTGCGGCAAGCTGGGGATCGGTCTGGTCTACAAGGCGTCTTACGACAAGGCGAACCGCACATCGCTATCGGGCAAGCGCGGTATCGGGCTCGATAGTGCCATGGAAATCTTCGCCGATCTGAAAAAGGAGTTCGGCTTTCCGGTCTTGAGCGATATCCACACCGAAGAGCAATGCGCCGTCGTCGCCAAGACCGTGGACGTGCTGCAGATACCCGCGTTTTTGTCCCGCCAGACCGATTTGTTGGTTGCCGCCGCCAAGACCGGTCGCGTGATCAACGTCAAGAAGGGCCAGTTTCTCGCCCCGTGGGACATGAAGAATGTCCTCGAAAAGCTCAATGCAAGCGGCAATCCGAACATTCTGCTTTGCGAGCGTGGCGCGTCGTTTGGATACAATACCCTGGTGTCCGACATGCGATCGCTGCCGATCATGGCGGCAATGGTTGCTCCGGTAATCTTCGATGCCACCCATTCCGTGCAGCAGCCGGGAGGCCAGGGCGGTTCGACCGGCGGGCAGCGCGAATTCGTGGAGACGCTGGCGCGCGCAGCCGTTGCTGTCGGCGTTGCCGGCGTGTTCATCGAAACGCACGAAGATCCGGATCACGCGCCCTCCGACGGGCCGAACATGGTGCATCTGAAGGATATGCCGCGGCTTCTGGAAAAGCTGCTGGCCTTCGATGCCATCGCCAAGGGCTGAAAACTGGAATTGCGTTCAAACGTCTGACACGAAACTCGTTTAGGCGGCAGGAACGCTTTTCGTCACGGCAACGCGGCATTGAAAATTCCGCTGGGCCGCTCTAGACAGATTTCAATCGATTTAACCACCAGCGAGCAGGAAGCTATCATGACCGCCATCACCGACATCATCGCCCGCGAGATTCTCGACAGCCGTGGCAATCCGACCGTCGAGGTCGACGTCTATCTGGAAGACGGCAGCATGGGCCGCGCGGCCGTGCCGTCGGGCGCCTCGACCGGCGCCCATGAAGCAGTCGAACTGCGAGATGGCGGCAGCCGTTACCATGGCAAGGGCGTCGAAAAGGCGGTCGAGGCCATCGACACCGAAATCTTCGATGCCATCGGCGGCATGGATGCTGAAAACCAGATCCAGATCGACAACATCATGATCGAGCTCGACGGCACGCCGAACAAGTCGCGGATCGGCGCCAACGCCATTCTCGGCGTATCGCTCGCCGTTGCAAAGGCGGCCGCCCAGAGCGCCAACCTGCCGCTCTACCGTTATGTCGGCGGCGCGCATGCCCGCCTGCTTCCGGTGCCGATGATGAACATCATCAATGGCGGCGCCCATGCCGACAATCCGATCGACTTCCAGGAATTCATGATCCTGCCGGTCGGCGCCGAGACGCTGCGCGATGCGGTGCGCATGGGCTCGGAAGTGTTCCACGTTCTGAAGAAGGAATTGTCGGCGCAGGGCCACAACACGAATGTCGGCGACGAAGGCGGTTTTGCGCCCGGCCTTTCAAGCGCCCCGGCAGCACTCGACTTCATCATGAAGGCGGTCGAAAAGGCCGGCTACAAGCCCGGCGAAGACATGTTCCTCGGCCTCGACTGCGCCTCGACGGAATTCTTCAAGGACGGCAAGTACGTGCTTGAAGGCGAAGGCCGCACGCTTGAACCGGGTGCCATGGCGGAATATCTCGCGGAGCTCGCCGCGAAGTATCCGATCATCTCGATCGAAGACGGCATGGCGGAAGACGATTGGGATGGCTGGAAGACGCTGACCGACCTGATCGGCAAGAAGACGCAGCTGGTTGGTGACGATCTGTTCGTCACCAACTCCGCGCGTCTGCGCGACGGCATCCGCATGGGCGTCGCCAACTCGATCCTCGTCAAGGTCAATCAGATCGGCTCGCTGACGGAAACGCTGGACGCCGTCGAAACCGCCCACAAGGCAGGCTACACCGCCGTCATGTCGCACCGCTCGGGCGAAACGGAAGATGCAACGATTGCCGACCTTGCGGTCGCCACCAACTGCGGTCAGATCAAGACCGGTTCGCTGTCGCGCTCCGATCGTCTTGCCAAGTACAACCAGCTCATCCGCATCGAGGAAGCGCTTGGTCCGCAGGCACAGTATGCCGGCCGCTCCATTCTTCGCGGCTGATAAATAAGAGATTTCCGGATCTTGTAGACCCCTGAACCGCGCCTCCGGGCGCGGTTTTTGTTTGCGCGCCCGCTAGAGTCAACGGACGGTTAATCTCTCGTGGCTAATGTCGCCTCTGGAAGATGTGGCGTTACAAGCAGGCGAGCATGTGGACAAAGTATCATAAGAAGAGAAGGCTCGGCCGTTTCGTTCTTCCGGCGATCGCGATCGCCTTTGTTTCCTATTTCGGCTATCATTGCATCCACGGCGACTACGGTCTGCGTGCGACGGAGATTTTCGAGCGCCAGCGCCTCGTGCGCACCGACGAATTGGCTGTGCTCGTCGCCAAGCGCGAACATCTCGAAAAGGCCGTGTCACTACTAAGTGACGGCTCGCTCGACAAGGACATGCTGGACGAAAAGGCGCGCTATCAGCTGAACTATTCGAAGGCTGACGAAATCGTTATCTTCAATAACTGAAAACGGCGCAAATCGGGCCGCAGGTGCGATTAACTTAAATCTAGTTAATCGCATTTTTTGTTTATTTATCAAATAGATATGTAGAATACGAGGCATGCAATTCTGGCATTGCTGTGGCGTATTTTCTTGCCTATGGTACTCGTCCAGACTGAACGATGCTAATCATAGGGGGAGGGTTGAATGGCGCCGCGAAAAACTGCGTCCGTTTCCAGCCGTAAAACGTCCAAATCAGCCGACAACAAGGGGTTCGTCCAAGGGGCGATCGCCGAGTTCGATCGCGATGCCGAACTGAAGGCATACCGCGACATGCTGCTGATCCGACGCTTTGAAGAGAAGGCCGGCCAGCTTTATGGCATGGGCTTCATTGGCGGGTTCTGTCATCTCTATATCGGCCAGGAAGCCGTCGTCGTCGGCATGCAGATGGCGTTGAAGGATGGCGATCAGGTCATCACCGGTTACCGCGATCACGGCCACATGCTGGCGACCGGCATGTCGTCGCGCGGCGTCATGGCTGAACTCACCGGGCGCCGGGGTGGCTATTCCAAGGGGAAGGGCGGCTCCATGCACATGTTCTCCAAGGAAAAGAACTTCTACGGCGGTCACGGCATCGTGGGTGCGCAGGTGTCTCTTGGCACTGGGCTTGCCTTTGCCAACAGGTATCGCGGCAACGACAACGTCAGCGTTTCCTATTTCGGTGACGGCGCCGCCAACCAGGGCCAGGTCTCCGAAAGCTTCAATATGGCGCAGCTCTGGAAGCTGCCTGCGATCTACGTCATTGAGAACAACCGCTACGCCATGGGAACGTCGACCGCCCGCGCCACCGCGCAGGCCGACTTCTCGCAGCGCGGCGCCTCCTTCGGCATTCGCGGCATCCAGGTGGACGGCATGGACGTTCGCGCCGTGAAGGCGGCCGCTGACGAGGCGGTCGCGCATTGCCGCGGCGGCAACGGCCCGATCATCCTGGAGATGCTGACCTATCGCTATCGCGGTCACTCCATGTCGGACCCGGCTAAATACCGCTCCAAGGACGAAGTGCAGAAGATGCGCTCAGAGTCGGACCCGATCGAGCAGGTTCGCCAGCGGCTCCTGGAAAAGGGCTGGGCGACGGAGGACGATCTGAAGGCAATGGACAAGGACGTCCGCGATATCGTCGCCGACAGCGCGGATTTCGCGCAATCCGATCCGGAGCCGGATGTATCCGAACTCTACACCGACATTCTGCTTTAAATCGGGGAGGGACCACCCATGCCCATCGATATTCTCATGCCCGCCCTCTCTCCGACGATGGAAGAAGGCACGCTTTCCAAATGGCTCAAGAAGGAAGGTGACAAAGTCACCTCCGGCGACGTGATTGCCGAGATCGAAACCGACAAGGCGACGATGGAAGTCGAAGCCGTCGACGAAGGCGTCATCGGTAAACTCCTGGTTCCCGCCGGCACCGAAGGTGTCAAGGTGAACGCGAAGATCGCGGTTCTCCTGCAGGACGGCGAATCCGCCTCCGATATTTCCGCTGCCGCACCGGCACCGACCGCTGCTCCGGTGGCCGAAGCGCCAGCGCCATCGGCACCCGCCGCAGCTTCCGTTCCGGCCGAACCGAAGGCCAATGTCGCGGCCGATCCGGCGATCCCCGCCGGCACCGAAATGGTGTCAACGACGGTCCGCGAAGCGCTCCGCGACGCAATGGCCGAAGAAATGCGCGCCGACGAAAGCGTCTTCGTCATGGGCGAAGAAGTCGCCGAGTACCAGGGCGCCTATAAGGTCACGCAAGGGTTGCTGCAGGAATTCGGCCCCCGCCGCGTGGTCGATACGCCGATCACCGAGCATGGCTTTGCCGGCGTCGGCGTCGGCGCCGCGATGGCGGGTCTGAAGCCGATCGTCGAGTTCATGACCTTCAACTTCGCGATGCAGGCGATCGACCAGATCATCAACTCCGCTGCCAAGACGCTCTACATGTCGGGTGGCCAGATGGGCGCGCCGATCGTTTTCCGTGGGCCCAACGGCGCCGCCGCGCGCGTCGCCGCCCAGCACAGCCAGGACTACGCCGCCTGGTACAGCCAGATCCCGGGCCTAAAGGTGGTCATGCCCTACACGGCGGCCGACGCCAAGGGCCTGCTTAAGGCCGCGATCCGCGATCCGAACCCGGTGATCTTCCTCGAGAACGAAATCCTCTACGGCCAGCATTTCGACGTGCCGAAGCTCGATAACTTCGTGCTGCCGATAGGCAAGGCTCGCATCCATCGCCAAGGCAAGGACGTAACCGTTGTTTCCTTCGGCATTGGCATGACCTATGCCGTGAAGGCGGTGGCTGAGCTCGAAAAGCTGGGCATCGACGTCGAACTGATCGACCTTCGTACGATCCGCCCGATGGACCTTCCGGCCGTCATCGAATCCGTCAAGAAAACCGGGCGTCTCGTCACCGTGGAAGAGGGCTATCCGCAGTCATCCGTCGGCACCGAAATCGCCACCCGCGTCATGCAGCAGGCCTTCGACTATCTCGACGCGCCGATCCTGACGATCGCCGGCAAGGACGTTCCGATGCCCTACGCCGCCAACCTCGAGAAGCTCGCGCTTCCGAACGTCGGTGAAGTCGTCGAGGCGGTCAAAGCCGTCTGCTACAAATAAGGGAGCGCCGCACGATGCCCATCAACATCACAATGCCCGCTCTCTCCCCGACCATGGAAGAAGGCAACCTGGCCAAGTGGCTGGTAAAAGAGGGTGATCAGGTCAAGTCGGGCGACGTGATCGCCGAGATCGAGACCGACAAGGCGACGATGGAAGTCGAAGCCGTCGATGAGGGCACGGTTGCCAAGATCGTCGTTCCCGCTGGCACGGAAGGTGTCAAGGTCAATGCCTTGATCGCCGTTCTTGCTGCCGAAGGTGAAGACGTGTCTGCTGCCGCCAAGGGTGGCAATGGCGCCGCACCCGTCGCCAAGGCCGACCCGGCTCCGGCACCGAAGGCCGAGGCACCTGCAGCGGCTCCGGCTCCCGCGGTCGCCCCTGCTGCCGCGTCGCAGGGTGGCAACCGCGTATTCTCGTCGCCGCTCGCCCGCCGTCTTGCGAAGGATGCCGGCATCGACCTTTCGGCCATCGCTGGCTCCGGCCCCCACGGCCGCGTCGTAAAGAGCGATGTCGAGGCGGCTGCTGCCGGCGGCGGAGCAAAGGCTGCTCCGGCTGCCGCGCCGAGTGCTGCGCCTGCTGCGGCAGCCGCACCAAGCGCTCCGAAGGGCATGTCCGAGGAGGCCGTGCTGAAGCTCTTCGAACCCGGTTCCTACGAGCTCGTGCCGCATGACGGCATGCGCAAGACGATTGCCAAGCGCCTGCAGGAATCCAAGCAGACCATCCCGCACTTCTATGTGTCGCTCGACTGCCAGCTGGACGCGCTGCTGGCGCTGCGCACCCAGCTCAACGACGCCGCGCCGAAGTCGAAGGACGGCGCTCCGGCCTACAAGCTTTCGGTCAACGACATGGTGATCAAGGCGCTGGCGCTCGCGCTTCGCGACGTGCCGGATGCCAACGTTTCCTGGACCGACGTGAACATGGTCAAGCACAAGCATGCGGATGTGGGCGTTGCCGTCTCCATTCCGGGCGGGCTGATCACGCCGATCATCCGAAGCGCGGAGACGAAGACGCTGTCGGCCATCTCCAACGAGATGAAGGATCTCGGCAAGCGGGCCAAGGAACGCAAGCTGAAGCCGGAGGAATATCAGGGCGGCACGACGGCCGTGTCCAACATGGGCATGATGGGCGTCAAGAACTTCGCCGCCGTGGTCAATCCTCCCCATGCGACGATCCTTGCGGTCGGCGCTGGCGAGCAGCGCGTCATCGTCAAGAACGGCCAGATGGTCATCGCCAACATGATGAGCGTCACGCTTTCCACCGACCACCGTTGCGTGGACGGCGCGCTCGGCGCGGAACTCCTGGGCGCCTTCAGGGGCTATATCGAAAACCCGATGGGCATGCTCGTCTGAGCCCTGAACGGACATGGATATGACCAAGACCGTTCTGTGCTACGGCGATTCCTTGACCTGGGGCTATGATGCCGAAACCATCGGCCGGCATGCCTATGAGGACCGCTGGTCGAGCGTTCTGCAAAAGGCGCTCGGCAGTCAGGCTCGGGTTATCGCCGAAGGGCTGAACGGCCGCACGACCGCATTCGACGACCATCTCGCCGACTGCGACCGAAACGGCGCGCGGGTTCTGCCGACGATCCTGCAGACGCATGCGCCGCTCGACCTCATCATCATCCTGCTCGGCACGAACGACATGAAATCGGTCGTCGCCGGGTCCGCTTTCGCGGCCTGTCAGGGTATCGCCCGGCTGGTACGCCTGGTGCGCAACCACGCATGGCCGTTCGACTACGATCCGCCCGATATCCTGATCGTTGCGCCGCCGGTCATAACCGAAACCGCGAACGCGCCGTTTGCGGCATCCTTTCCGGACGGTATTGGGGAATCGGCCAAGCTTGCGACGCTCTACCGCGACCTTGCAGACGAGCTCAACTGCGGCTTCTTCGACGGCGGTTCGGTCGCTGTCACCACGCCGCTCGATGGCATTCATCTCGACGCGGCAAACACCCGGGCGCTCGGACGCGGAGTTGAGTCGATCGTGCGCATGATGCTCGGACTTTGAACACCAAAGAGGCGGCCTCAAGCCTGCGGCGGGCCGCCGAATGAGGGGTAGGAAACAAAATGGCTGAGAATTACGACGTCATCATCATCGGTTCGGGACCCGGCGGCTATGTCGCGGCGGTTCGCGCCGGCCAGTTGGGGCTGAAGACGGCGATCGTCGAGCGCGAGCACCTGGGCGGCATCTGCCTGAACTGGGGCTGCATCCCGACGAAGGCACTGCTGCGCTCGGCTGAAATTCTCGACCATGCCAACCATGCCAAGGATTACGGTCTCGTGCTGGACGGCAAGATGACGGCTGACGTGAAAGCGGTCGTCGCCCGCTCGCGCGGCGTCTCGGCCCGCCTCAACGGCGGCGTCGGCTTCCTCATGAAAAAGAACAAGATCGACGTGATCTGGGGCGAGGCGAAGATCACCAAGCCGGGTGAAATCGTCGTCGGCAAGTCTTCGAAGCCGGTGGTCGAGCCGCAGCATCCGGTGCCGAAGAACGTCAAGGGCGAGGGCACCTACAACGCCAAGCACATCATCATCGCGACGGGCGCCCGTCCTCGCGCACTGCCGGGCATCGAGCCGGACGGCAAGCTGATCTGGACCTATTTCGAAGCGCTGAAGCCGGACGTTTTTCCGAAGTCTCTGATCGTCATGGGATCGGGCGCGATCGGGATCGAGTTCGCGAGCTTCTACCGCTCGATGGGCGTCGACGTCACCGTCGTCGAGGTCATGCCCACGATCATGCCGGTCGAGGACGCCGAGGTGACGGCGATCGCGCGCAAGCAGCTCGAAAAGCGCGGCCTGAAGATATTCACGAGTGCCAAGGTGACGAAGGTCGAGAAGGCTGCCGACAGCGTTACCGCCCATGTCGAAACCGCGGACGGCAAGGTCCAGCAGATCACGGCTGATCGCATGATTTCGGCCGTCGGCGTGCAGGGCAACATCGAAAATCTCGGCCTTGAAGCGGTCGGCGTGAAGACGGACCGCGGGTGCGTGGTGATCGACGGCTACGGCAAGACCAACGTCGCCGGCATCTACGCGATCGGCGACGTCGCCGGCCCGCCGATGCTCGCCCACAAGGCCGAGCATGAGGGCGTCGTCTGCATCGAGAAGATCGCCGGCCTGCCGAACGTCCATGCAACAGATAAGGGCAAGGTTCCGGGCTGCACCTATTGCAATCCGCAGGTCGCGTCCGTCGGGCTTACCGAAGCCAAGGCAAAGGAACTGGGCCGCGACATCCGCGTCGGTCGCTTCTCCTTCGCCGCCAACGGCAAGGCGATCGCGCTTGGCGAGGATCAGGGCCTCTGCAAGGTCATTTTCGACAAGAAGACTGGCGAGCTGCTCGGCGCGCACATGGTCGGCGCGGAAGTCACCGAACTCATCCAGGGCTTCGTCGTCGCGATGAACCTGGAGACGACGGAAGAAGAACTGATGCACACCATCTTCCCGCATCCGACGGTATCCGAAACGATGAAGGAAGCGGTGCTCGACGCCTACGGCCGGGTGCTGAACGCTTGATAGTTTCCTTCGCCGCCCTCTATCTCGGGGGTGGAAAAAACGAAAGGAAATCATCATGTCTATGGATACGCAGACGCTGCTCGTCTTTCTGCTGATCGGTCTGGTCGCGGGGTTCCTCGCAAGTATGCTGGTCGGCGGGGGCGGATTGATCAGCTGCCTGCTGAGCGGCGTAATCGGCGCATTCGTAGGAGGGTTTCTCTTTCACGCGCTCGGAATATCGCTGGGCATCGAGAATGCGCTTGTGGTGCAGATCATCCACGCGACGGTTGGAGCGATCGTCGTCGTGCTGATTGCAAGGGCGATAGCTTAGCGCATCAACGGCGCCAAGCGGTTGTCGGGTAAGATGCGCTTCAATTGGCAACATACGGGGCGAGGCAAGTATGGAAGGCGTAGGTTGGATCGCCGCGATCATCATCGGCGGCTTGGCGGGCTGGCTTGCCGGAAAGCTGATGGATGCGCGCTTCGGCGTTCTTCTCAATATCGTGCTCGGTATCGTCGGATCGGTGGTCACGACGGCAATCCTCGCACAGTTTCATGTCGAGCTGGCCGGTGGCCGGTTCGGCTATTTCATTACGGGTTTTCTCGGCGCGTGCCTTCTGATATTCGTCGCGCGCCTTGTCCGGCGATGAGCCGCAGGAGCGGCGGAAAGTAAGACGTTCATGGTCACGATTCTCGACACGATCAATCCCGAAGCCAAGCGAGTTCGGCATCCGGAAAAGGCGCATCGCCCGGATACCGAAGTCATGCGCAAGCCGGAGTGGATCCGCGTCAAGGCGCCAACCTCGAAGGGCTATCTCGAGACGCGCTCGATCGTGAAGGAGCACAAGCTCGTCACCGTCTGCGAGGAAGCTGGCTGCCCGAACATCGGCGAGTGCTGGGACAAGAAGCACGCCACGTTCATGATCATGGGCGAGATCTGCACGCGCGCCTGCGCTTTCTGCAACGTCGCGACCGGCAAGCCGAACGCGCTGGACATGGCCGAGCCCGAGAATGTAGCCAAGGCCGTCAAGGAAATGGGCCTCTCGCACGTCGTCATCACGTCGGTCGATCGTGACGATCTCGCCGACGGCGGCGCCGAACATTTCGAAAAGGTGATCTGGGCCATCCGCGCGTCGTCGCCGGCGACCACGATCGAAATCCTGACGCCCGACTTCCTGAAGAAGCCGGGCGCGCTCGAACGCGTCGTCGCCGCCAAGCCCGACGTCTTCAATCACAACATGGAAACCGTCCCCGGCAACTACCTGACGGTTCGCCCCGGCGCACGCTATTTCCACTCGATCCGCCTGCTGCAGCGTGTCAAGGAACTGGATCCGACGATGTTCACCAAGTCGGGGATCATGGTGGGCCTCGGCGAGGAGCGCAACGAAGTGCTCCAACTCATGGACGACCTGAGAACCGCCGACGTCGACTTCCTGACCATCGGCCAATATCTGCAGCCGACACGCAAACACCACAAGGTGGAGAAGTTCGTCACGCCCGAGGAGTTCAAGTCCTACGAAACGGTTGCTTATACCAAGGGCTTCCTGATGGTCGCCTCCAGCCCGCTGACCCGCTCTTCGCACCACGCCGGCGACGACTTCGCCCGCCTGAGGGCGGCGAGGGAGAAGAAGCTGCTGGCGGCGGCGGAGTAGCCGAGAGCATATTGTGGGGTTTTGACACCAGCGGTGACACCGTGTGATATTGCCTCGGAAGGAGGCCACGATGGCGACGCTCACAGTTCCAATGCCTGACCCGATGCGAACTTGGATCGAGCGCCAGACGCAGTCGGGCCGCTACCCGGACGCCGGGGAGTATGTGCGCGACTTGATCCGCCGAGATCAGGAGCGGGAAGCCAAAATCGCTCATATGCAAAAGCTCGTCGACGAAGGTCTAGGAAGCGGCGTCGGCGAGGAAACGATGGACGATATCCTGCGCTCCATGCAAAGCGCTGCGGAATAGTCCGTGTGGTTTATCGGCTGACGCGCCAGGCCGCAGAAGACGTCAGATCGATTTATCGGGAAGGGCGCAGGATATTCGGCAAGGAGCAAGCGGATCGATATCACGCTTACCTGCAGAGCGTTTTCGAGTTGCTGAGCGATAATCCGAAGCTTGCGAGAGAACGCGGAGAAATCGAACCGCCCGTGAGGATGCATCCCTGCGGCTCCCATTTAATCGTCTACAATCAACACGACGAAGGCGGCGTTCTGATCATACGCATTCGTCATCATCGTGAAAATTGGCAATGAATGCCGGATACCGTGCGTGCAGATTTTCCAGCGAAAATCCCGTGGTCAGGTGCGTCGCCTTCTTGATCTTCTTGGCGCGCCCGCTTAACTGCCGATCATGCCGAAGTTCGAGACCCACCATTCCGTTCCGCATTCCGCCGACCAGATGTTCGACCTTGTCGCGGACGTGGAGCAATATCCACAATTCCTGCCGCTCTGCGAAGCGTTGACCGTACGCAGCCGCAAGGAGCGTGACGGCAAGGTCCTGCTGGTTGCCGACATGACGGTTGGCTACAAGGCGATCAAGGAAACCTTTACGACACAGGTACTGCTCAACAAGGCCGAGCATGTGATCGAGGTGAAATACATCGACGGTCCCTTCAAGTACCTCGACAATCGCTGGCGTTTCGAGGAGAAACCGGACGGCGGCTCGAATATACACTTCTTCATCGACTACGAGTTCAAGAGCCGTATCCTCGGGGCGCTGATGGGCTCGATGTTCGATCGCGCCTTCCGCATGTTTTCCGAAGCTTTCGAGACACGCGCCGATCGGATTTACGTCTGAGCGACCTCGATCAGCATGTCGAGCGCGGTCCTGACAGTCGCCAGCCGCACGCCTTCCCGGCCGATGTCCCCGTAGCGCATCTCCCGATGGACCAGACGACCGCTCAGCGATTTCGCCGCCAGATGCACGAGCCCCACGGGCTTTGCCGCCGATCCTCCACCCGGACCGGCAACGCCGGTGACGGCGACCGAGAGATCGGCGTTCGAGCGGTAGAGGGCGCCGTCAGCCATTTGCAGCGCCGTTTCCTTCGACACCGCGCCGAAATCGGCAAGCGTTCGATCGTGAACGCCAAGCATCTCCATCTTGGCCATGTTGCTGTACGTCACGAAGCCACGGTCGACGACGGCTGAAGAGCCGGAGATCTCCGTCAGCGCGCCGGCGATCAAGCCGCCTGTGCAGGATTCCGCCGTCGCTACCCTGAGGCCACGCTGCGCAAAGTCAGTGACGATGCGGCGGGCGAGATCGAGAATATCATCCGGAAAATGCGTCACCGCGCGCTCCTGTAGACGACCGTGGCGGTGGCGATCGCCGCGATCCCCTCCCGGCGGCCGACGAAGCCGATCGTTTCGTTGGTCGTCGCCTTCACCGAACAGCGGTCGATGCTGATCGCCAAATATTCCGACAGCTTTGCCCGCATCGCATCGCGGTGTGGCCCGACCCTTGGGGCTTCGGCGATCAGCGAGACGTCGGCGTTCATGATCGTGCCGCCCCGTTCCCTGACGATCTTTGCGGCGTGCTCGATGAAAATGCGGGAAGGCGCGCCCTTCCACTGCGGATCGGAGGGCGGGAAGTGGTCGCCGATATCGCCGGCGCCGCAGGTTGCGAGCAGCGCGTCGGTCAGCGCGTGGAGCGCGACGTCCGCGTCGGAGTGGCCCTTGAGCTTTTGATCGTGCGCAATAAAGACGCCGCAAAGCGTCACCCCATCGCCCGGTTCGAGTTGGTGAACGTCGTAGCCATTGCCCGTGCGCACATCCGGCAGAAGTGCTGCACTCAGTTTTTCGTCTGCCATGGCGATATCCCGTTTGACCGTGAGTTTGACGTTATCTGGAGTGCCCGCCACCAAGGTTACCGGCAGGCCGGTCCATTCGGCTATGGCTGCATCGTCGGTGAAATCGGTTCGACGCTCGCGCGCGGCCCGTTCGTGAGCTTGAAGAATATCGGCAAAGCGGAAGCACTGCGGTGTCTGCGCGGCATAGAGCCCGGCGCGCGGCACGGTCTCGGTGACAATCCCGGTCTCGCTTGCTCGCTTCAAGGTATCGGCGACGGGGATCGCCGGCAGCACGGCCGGTGCTCCAGCGGCAAGAGCTGCCGCGGCGCGATCGAGCAGGTCGTGGTCGAAGAAGGGACGCACGGCGTCGTGGATGTAGACGTGGCTGATGTCGCTGTCGGTGAGGTGCCGAAGGCCGGCAAGCACCGATTCCTGTCGCGTCGCGCCGCCAAGCGTCGTCTGGATCCGCGATCGCTCTCGCAGGTTAGCAACCGCGTCGTTGAACAGCGCCTCGTCGTCGCGGTGGATCACTACAACGATTCGCGCGGAACCGGGCCATGTCACAAATTTTTCAAGTGTATGGGCAATAACCGGCCTGCCGCCGATGGGGCGGTATTGCTTCGGGCCCTCTTCGGGCGCCCCGGCACGTTCGCCGCGTCCGGCTGCGACGATCACGATTCCGGCGCGCATCGGTTGCGTTGGATGCATTTGCGTCATAAACCCCAGGGAGCAGCCACATTGATGACAGCGGTCTAGCGCCTTGGAAGAGTATTTTCCATACGCAGCCCAAAAAATCGCGGACGTGCCGGAAACCTCTTGGCAAGTCTATGGTGAGTGGCTAAAAATCATGCAAACACGTTTCATGCCTGAAAGATAATCATTTGTCCGTACTCAATCTTGCCGCGCCGTTTTCGATCGGCCCCGTCTCCGTCAGGAACCGTGTCGTGCTCGCGCCCATGTCGGGGGTCACGGACCTGCCGTTCCGCCAGCTTGCCTTGCGCTACGGCGCCGGCCTTGTCGTGACCGAGATGGTGGCGAGCCGCGAACTGGTTCAGGACACGTCCGAATCCTGGGCGAGGCTTAAATGTGCCGGGCTGAAGCCGCACATGGTGCAACTTGCGGGTCGGGAAGCGCATTGGATGGCGGAAGCGGCCAAGATCGCCGCTGACAACGGAGCCGATATCATCGACATCAACATGGGTTGCCCGGCCAAGAAGGTGATCGGCGGCTATTCAGGTTCCGCTCTGATGCGCGATCCCGATCATGCGCTGACGCTGATCGAGGCAACGGTCAGGGCCGTCGATGTGCCCGTGACGTTGAAGATGCGGCTCGGCTGGGACGAACACTCCATCAACGCGCCTTATATCGCAAGGCGGGCGGAGGAGGCGGGAATCCAGCTCGTCACCATCCATGGCCGCACGCGGATGCAGTTCTATGAAGGAAAGGCGGATTGGGATGCTATCGGCGCCGTGCGCGACGTCCTTTCCATTCCGCTCGTCGCCAACGGTGATGTCGATACGGCCGCCGACGCGTTGGAGATTGCACGCCGGTCCGGAGCCGACGCGGTGATGATCGGGCGAGGCTGCCAAGGCCGCCCATGGCACGCCGGCGTGCTGGCGGGGCATCGCGCCCCGAGTGCGGCCGAGATCCCGGAAATCGCGCTCGAGCATTATCGCATGATGCTGGAGTTTTACGGCAACGCTGTCGCCATCCGCCACGCGCGCAAGCACCTCGCCTGGTATCTCGATCGTCACGCGCCTCGGACCCCGGCTGAGGAAAAGTCGGCGATCATGACCTCGAAGGACAGCCACGAGGTCGCCGCGCGCTTTCATTCCGCCCTCAGTTTTGCGGCAGAGGGCGTCGCGCCTGAAAGGGAGGCCGCATGACGGCCGACAATGGATCGCTTTCCCCTGACAACGGCAACGCGGTTGCCATGGCCGTGCTCAACGCCATCCAGAACCCCGTGGTCATGGTCGATGCGGCCGGACTGATCGCGTTTGCCAACTGGGAGGCGGAAGCCTTCTTCGGCGCGAGCGCCTCGCATCTCGCCCGACACAACATTTCGAGCTTCATTCCCTTCGGCAGCCCGCTTCTGGCGCTGATCGAGCAGGTGCGCGAGCGGCGCGGACCGGTCAACGAATATCGCGTCGATCTGAGTTCGCCGCGCCTCGGACAGGAGAAGCTGGTTGACATCTATGTGGCGCCGGTTCCGAACGAGATGGGAGCCGTTGTCGTGGTCTTCCAGGAGCGTTCCATGGCGGATAAGATCGACAGGCAGCTGACGCACAGGGCCGCGGCGCGCTCCGTTACCGGCCTCGCCTCGATGCTGGCGCACGAAATCAAGAACCCGCTCTCCGGCATTCGCGGTGCGGCGCAGCTGCTGGAACAGTCCGCCGGCGACGAGGACCGGGCGTTGACGCGGCTGATCTGCGACGAAACCGACCGGATCGTCTCCCTCGTCGATCGCATGGAGGTGTTTTCGGACGAGCGCCCCATCGACCGCATGCCGGTCAACATCCATTCGGTCCTTGACCACGTGAAGGCTGTGGCAAAGGCCGGCTTTGCCCGCAACATCAAGTTCAGCGAGCTATACGATCCGTCGCTGCCGGCCGTGTTCGCCAACCGCGATCAGCTGGTGCAGATCTTTCTCAATCTCGTCAAGAACGCTGCCGAAGCGCTGGCGCAGCATCCGGACGGCGAGATCCAGCTGACGACGGCCTATCGTCCAGGCATCCGGCTCTCGGTGGCCGGCACGCGGGAAAAGGTATCTCTGCCGCTGGAATTCTGCGTCATCGACAACGGACCCGGCGTTCCCTCGGACCTGCTGCCGCATCTATTCGACCCGTTCATCACGACCAAGACCAACGGGTCCGGACTTGGCCTCGCGCTTGTCGCCAAGATCATCGGCGATCACGGCGGCATCATTGAATGCGACAGCCAAGGTCACCGCACCATCTTCCGCGTCCTGATGCCCGCTTCCAAGGACATCTCGTTCGACGCCGCTCCATCCGAGACTTCCACAGGAAACAGCCGATGACAGCTACCATTCTTGTCGCCGACGACGATGCGGCAATTCGCACCGTCCTCAACCAGGCGCTGAGCCGCGCGGGCTATGATGTACGTATCACATCCAATGCAGCCACGCTCTGGCGCTGGGTTTCCGCCGGCGAGGGGGATCTGGTCGTGACTGACGTCGTCATGCCGGATGAGAATGCTTTTGACCTCTTGCCGCGCATCAAGAAGGCGCGTCCCGACTTGCCGGTACTGGTGATGAGCGCGCAGAACACCTTCATGACGGCGATCAAGGCGTCGGAACGGGGCGCCTACGACTACCTTCCAAAACCATTCGATCTGACCGAACTGATCGCCATCATCGGCCGTGCGCTCGCCGAGCCCAAGCGAAAGCCCGTAAGGCTCGACGACGACATGCAGGACGGCATGCCACTGGTCGGTCGCTCATCGGCGATGCAGGAAATCTACCGCGTACTGGCGCGCCTGATGCAGACCGATCTGACGCTGATGATCACTGGTGAGTCCGGGACCGGCAAGGAACTCGTTGCCCGCGCGCTGCACGACTACGGCAAGCGCCGAAATGGCCCCTTCGTCGCCATCAACATGGCGGCAATCCCGCGCGACCTTATCGAATCTGAACTCTTCGGCCACGAAAAGGGCGCCTTCACCGGCGCGCAGACGCGTTCGACCGGCCGCTTCGAACAGGCGGAAGGCGGGACGCTCTTTCTCGACGAGATCGGCGACATGCCGATGGACGCACAGACGCGGCTCCTGCGCGTCTTGCAGCAGGGCGAATACACAACCGTCGGCGGCCGCACGCCGATCCGGACCGATGTGCGCATCGTCGCTGCGACGAACAAGGATCTGAAACAGGCGATCAACCAGGGTCTTTTCCGCGAAGACCTCTATTACCGCTTGAACGTGGTGCCGCTGCGGCTGCCGCCGCTGCGCGACCGCGCCGAGGATATTCCCGACCTGGTGCGGCATTTTATCCAGCAGGCGGAGAAGGAAGGACTGGGCACCAAGCGATTCGATCAGGAAGCGCTTGATTTGATGAAGGCCTATCCCTGGCCGGGCAACGTCCGTGAATTGGAGAACCTCATCCGCCGGCTCCTGGCCCTCTATCCGCAGGACGTGATCACCCGTGAGATCATCGAGGCTGAACTTCGCTCGGATGTACCCGACAGCCCGATCGAAAAAGGTCAGGTTTCCAATGGCGCTATGACGATCGCGCAGGCGGTCGAGGAGAATATGCGCGTCTATTTCGCAAGCTTCGGCGACGGCCTGCCGCCGCCCGGGCTTTACGACCGGATTCTCACCGAGATGGAGTACCCCCTGATCCTCGCCGCCCTGACTGCAACGCGCGGCAATCAGATCAAGGCCGCCGATCTGCTCGGCCTCAATCGCAACACGTTGCGCAAGAAGATCCGGGAGTTGGGGGTATCGGTCTATCGCAGTACCCGCACCGCTTGACAATGCGGCAAGAGGCGTTGCATTTTCGCCACAATGCGTTGCTTAAAGGTCACGCATCCGGTTCACGAATCCGCCGCATTCAGCGGTGCTTTCATGGGCGGGAATACTGAGCAGTTTGGCAGCGATCGCGGCGGCTTTCGCATGATTTCGCAAATGTTTGGGTGAAGTTGGCATGCCTCGTTCGACGGGCGGCCGGTTTCGCATCCCTTGCGGCGCCGATGCCCGCGTTGATTTAGTCAAGGCTGCCGGGAAACCGCAGCCCGGAGACGAACGGAATGGACGAGGACGACGTGTCGTCAGCGGTAAGCACTGAGGTGGCGGCGCAGGTCATGGACCGGCGTGCTTCCTTTGCTCTTCCCGGCCTTGTGCTGGCGGGTGGGGCGTTGCTTTGCGCGGTGCTCACGCTTCTCGTTCTGCTCGGCCTGACGCCGATCGCGCCGACTTCCCCTGTCGTCGTCGCCTCGGTGGTGATCAACTCATTCTTCGTTCTCGGGATGATCGCGCTGATCGCGCGGGAGGTGGCGCGCCTTTTGAAGGCTCGCAGCCGCGGTCGCGCGGCAGCACGCCTGCATATCCGCATCGTCGTGCTATTCTCGATCGTTGCGATCACGCCGGCTATCCTCGTGGCGATCTTCGCCAGTCTGACGCTGAATGTCGGTCTCGACCGCTGGTTCGCCCTGCGCACGCAGCAGATCATCAGTTCCTCGAAGAACGTGGCGCAAGCCTACCTCATGGAGAATGCGAGCTATCTGCAGGGCCAGACCATCTCCATGGCCAACGACCTCGAGCGCAATCGCGTGCTCTATAACCTTGACCGCACGGGGTTCGCCGATCTCATGACGCGTCAGGCCAAGGGGCGAGGCCTGCTCGGCGCATTCCTGGTGCATCGCGACGGTACGGCCATTGTCCAGGCCGACATCAAGACCGAACGGCCGCTGCCGGCGATCCCTAAGGATGCCCTCGAGGCATCGGCGGGCGGCCAGCCGACGCTCATTCCTCCCGGGGTGACGAACCTCGTCGGTGCCATCATCAAGCTGGATGAACTTCCTGGCTCTTTCCTCTATACCGTTCGCGCCGTTGACCCGCGCGTCATGAACGCCATGCGGATGGTCGAGGAAAATACAAATGAATACAAGGCGATGGAGGAGGGGCGTATGTCGCTCCAGATCGCCTTTGCGGTGCTCTATATCGGCTTTGCGCTGATTGTGCTGCTCGCGGCGATCTGGACGGCGATCGCCGTCGCCGACCGCATCGTGCGGCCGATCCGGCTGCTGATCAGCGCCGCCGATAATGTGGCTTCCGGCAATATGAACGTGCTGGTGCCGGTGCGCGCCGCCGATGGCGACGTTGGCAGCCTGTCGCGCACCTTCAACAAGATGATTTCGGAAATCCGCACGCAGCGCGATGAAATCCTTGAAGCCAAGGACGAGGTCGACGATCGCCGGCGTTTCATCGAGGCGGTGCTGTCGGGTGTGACGGCCGCCGTTATCGGCGTCGAACACGACCGGCGCATCACAATCGTCAACACCTCCGCCGAGATGCTGCTCACGCTGCCCAGCGACAAGCTCGTCGGCAAGAGCCTTGCCGAACTCGCGCCGGAGGTGGACCAGGTGGTGACCGAGGCCGCGAGCCGCCACCGGCACGATTTCCGCAAGCAGATCGAACTCGTTCGCGGTGGCACGGTAAGGACGTTGAGCGTCCAGGTTACCCGCGAGGAGGCGCGCGAGGCGAGGGATTCCTATGTCATCACCCTTGATGACATCACGGACCTCATGATCGCGCAGCGCTCGACCGCCTGGGCCGACGTCGCCCGCCGCATCGCCCACGAAATCAAAAACCCGCTGACGCCGATTCAGCTCTCCGCCGAGCGCATCCGCCGCCGCTACGGCAAGCAGATCGATGAGAACGACCGCGCTGTTTTCGACCAGTGCACGGATACCATCATTCGCCAGGTCGGCGACATCGGCCGCATGGTGGACGAGTTCTCGTCCTTCGCGCGGATGCCGAAGCCGACCAAGGAGCCCGCCGACCTCCGCGACATCCTGCGCGATGCGATCTTTCTGCGCGAGATGGGCAACAATCACGTCAAGTTCCTGCGCGAACTGGGTGATATCAGGCTGGAAGGCATGTTCGACGCACGCATGCTCGGGCAGGCGTTCGGAAATCTCATCAAGAATGCGGTCGAGGCCATCGAAGGCGTTCCAAGCGGCCAAGCGCCGACCGAGCCGCGCATCCTGGTCCGCGCAGCGCTCGACGAGGATCGCGATCGCTTCACGGTGGATGTGATCGACAACGGCCGCGGTCTTCCGGTCGAGAACCGCTACAGCATTCTCGAACCCTATACGACGATGCGCGAGAAGGGCACCGGCCTTGGCCTGGCGATCGTCAAGAAGATCATCGAAGACCATGGCGGGCAGCTGGAACTACATGATGCTCCCGCGGATTTTGACCTTGGAAGGGGCGCCATGATTCGTGTGCACCTGCCGCGGCGCGAACTGGCAGCCCAGACCCAGACGGACAAGGAAACAGCTTATGGCATCTGATATTCTCGTTGTGGACGACGAGGAAGACATTCGCGAGATCGTCTCGGGGATCCTGTCGGACGAGGGCCACGAAACGCGCATCGCCTTTGATAGCGATAGCGCGCTTGCCGCCATTTCCGACCGTGTACCGCGTCTCGTGTTCCTCGACATCTGGATGCAAGGAAGCAAGCTCGACGGCCTGGCATTGCTGGACGAGATCAAGGCGCGCCATCCCGACCTGCCGGTCGTTATGATTTCGGGGCACGGCAACGTCGAGACCGCGGTCTCGGCCATCAAGCGCGGCGCCTTCGACTTCATCGAAAAGCCGTTCAAGGCGGACCGCCTTATCCTGATCGCCGAGCGCGCGCTCGAAAATTCGAAGCTCAAGCGCGAGGTTTCCGAACTCAAGAAGCGCGCCGGCGACAGCTCGGAACTGATCGGCACGTCTGTCGCCGTGTCCCAGCTGCGCCAGACCATCGACAAGGTTTCGCCGACCAACAGCCGCGTGATGATCTTCGGCCCTTCAGGCTCCGGCAAGGAGCTGGTGGCGCGGATGATGCACAAGAAGTCGTCGCGTGCCGGTGGACCGTTCGTGGCGCTCAATGCGGCGAACATCACGCCGGACCGGATGGAAGTGGCTCTTTTCGGTACGGAAGGAACGCCCGGCCAGGCGCGCAAGATCGGCGCGCTCGAAGAGGCGCATCGCGGCATTCTCTATCTCGACGAGGTGGGAGAGATGCCCCGCGAGACGCAGAACAAGATCCTGCGCGTGCTGGTCGATCAGCAGTTCGAACGCGTCGGCGGATCGAAGCGCGTGAAGGTGGATGTCCGCATCATATCCTCGACCGCCTACAATCTTGAGAGCCGCATTGCCGAAGGTGTGTTCCGGGAAGACCTCTACCATCGTCTGGCCGTGGTGCCGGTGCGCGTACCGGCCCTCGCCGAGCGCCGTGAGGACATCCCGTTCCTTGTCGATCAACTCATGCGTCAAATTTCCGAGCAGGCCGGCATTCGTCCACGCCGGATCGGAGACGACGCCATGGCGGTGCTGCAGGCGCATGACTGGCCAGGCAACATCCGCCAGCTTCGCAACAACATCGAGCGTCTGATGATCCTGACCCGCACGGACGGGCCCGAAACGCCGATCAGCGCCGAGATGCTGCCCAACGATCTCGGCGACATGCTGCCCAAGGTCTCCGCCCACAATGACTACCACATCATGACGCTGCCGCTGCGCGAAGCTCGCGAAATGTTCGAGCGCGACTATTTGATCGCTCAGATCAACCGCTTCGGCGGCAATATATCGCGCACGGCCGAATTCGTCGGCATGGAGCGCTCGGCGCTGCATCGCAAGCTGAAGTCCCTCGGCGTCTGAACGATTGTTTTCGCGCGGCCCTGTCTGCGCGAAAACCCTTCCTGAAGCTTTTCCAGACAGGTTCTCGATGCCAAGAATTGCCTATGTCAATGGCCGATACGTGCCGCACGCCCAAGCCATGGTGCATGTCGAGGACCGTGGCTACCAGTTCGCGGACGGAGTCTACGAGGTTTGCGAGGTCCGCCATGGGCTGATCGTCGATCTTTCGCGGCATCTCGATCGCTTGAACCGCTCGCTTACCGAGTTGCGGATTACCTGGCCGATGAGCCGCGCGGCATTGATTTTAGTGCTCCGCGAGACGCTGCGCCGCAATCGTGTGAAGAACGGATTGTTCTACCTGCAGGTTACACGTGGCGTCGCGCGTCGGGACCATGTGTTCCCGGCGGCGGATACGCCGGCCTCGATCGTGGTGACGGCAAAGAGTACGGATCGCACCGTCATTGCCCGCAAGAACGCTCAGGGTATCAAGGCGATAACGCTTAAAGACAACCGCTGGGATCGAGTGGACATAAAGTCCGTCGGCCTGCTTCCCAACGCGTTGGCGCGCCAGCAGGCAAAGGAAGCCGGAGCCCAGGAGGCGATCTTCGTCGATGAGAACGGCATTGTGAAGGAGGGCGCCGCGACCAACGTCTGGATGGTCGATGCCCAGGGGACGTTGGTGACGCGGCCCGCCGAACACGGCATTCTGCGCGGCATCACGCGAACGACGTTGATGGACGTCGCAGCGCGCCTGGATATTCGCATAGCGGAACGATTTTTCTCCGTGGAGGAAATGATGGCTGCACGCGAGGTCTTCATCACCGCGGCAACAAGTATTTGTTTTCCCGTGATTTCCGTCGACGGAAAGCCGATTGCGAACGGTCATCCCGGAAGCGTCTCGCAGAAAATCCGAGAAGCCTTTTTCGACATTGCGGAAAAGACTGCGATTTGATACCAAGCTTTTCAGGAGCGGACGACGGGGATGTCCTGTTCCGGGACAAGAGTCTTAAGTTGATATTCCACCGGCCCGAGCGCCGGCAAGAAAGAAAGAAGCGGCGCGATGGCGGAACGTTCTCAGAACTTGCAGGACTTATTTCTTAATACTGTTCGCAAGCAAAAGATTTCCCTGACAATTTTTCTTATTAATGGTGTAAAACTCACCGGAGTTGTAACTTCCTTCGACAATTTCTGCGTCCTGCTTCGTCGCGACGGCCATTCGCAACTGGTATACAAGCACGCGATCTCGACGATCATGCCGGGACAGCCGATGCAGATGTTCGAAAGTGAAGAAGCCGCGTCCTGAGACGCGGCTAGCTAGGGTCAACCGTTATCTCGACACGCGATACAAAGAACGATTCCACCATTCCGGAAGCTGCCAAGCACCGGGATGATATGCGCGCGGTCGTCGTCGTGCCTGTGCTCAAGCAGGCGCGCGCCGCCAAGTCCGCACAACTGGACGGTGCAATCACCACCACGCGCCTGCCCGAAAGCCGCCTTGAGGAGGCGAAGGGCCTGGCGCAGGCAATCGACCTTGACGTCGTCCACGGCGCGATCGTGCCGATCAACGATCCGCGGCCGGCGACGCTTCTCGGCACCGGCAAAATCGAAGAGATCCGGGCGCTGCTCGATGAATTCAATGCCGGCCTCATTATCGTCGACCATCCCCTGACGCCGGTGCAACAGCGCAATCTGGAGAAGGAATGGAACGCCAAGGTCATCGACCGGACAGGCCTCATTCTCGAAATCTTCGGCCGCCGCGCCTCCACCAAGGAAGGGACGCTGCAGGTCGAATTGGCACATCTGAACTATCAGAAGGGCCGGCTGGTTCGCAGCTGGACCCACCTTGAACGCCAGCGCGGTGGCGCGGGCTTCATGGGCGGTCCGGGTGAAACCCAGATCGAAGCCGACCGTCGCATGCTGCAGGATCGTATCATCCGCCTGGAGCGCGAACTTGAGCAGGTGGTGCGCACGCGCCAGCTTCACCGGGCCAAACGCCGGAAGGTGCCGCATCCGATCGTGGCGCTGGTCGGCTACACCAATGCCGGAAAATCGACGCTGTTCAATCGCATCACCGGCGCGGGTGTGCTGGCGGAAGACATGCTCTTCGCCACGCTCGACCCGACGCTCCGGCGTATGAAGCTGCCGCATGGCAGAACCGTGATCCTCTCGGACACCGTCGGCTTCATCTCCGATCTGCCGACCCATCTGGTCGCCGCCTTCCGCGCCACGCTCGAAGAGGTGCTGGAGGCCGATCTCATCCTGCATGTGCGCGACATGGCGGATGAGGACAATCAGGTGCAAAGCTCCGACGTCATGCGCATTCTGCGCGATCTCGGCATCGGCGAGGCGGAAGGGGTGGAGCGCATCATCGAGGTCTGGAACAAGATCGACCGCCTGGAACCCGAGGCGCATGACGCCATGGTGCAGAAGGCCGCGCCAGCCGAGAACGTCGTGGCTGTTTCCGCTGTCAGCGGCGAGGGCGTCGATCTCCTGATGCAGGAGATCAGCCGCAGGCTTTCCGGCGTGATGACGGAGACGACGATCACGCTCCCCGTCGACAATCTCGCGCTGCTGCCGTGGATCTATAACCACGCCATTGTCGACAAACGCGCGGACAATGAAGACGGTACCGTCACCCTGGATGTTCGGCTGACCGAAACGGAAGCGACCGAATTGGAACGGCGCATGGGCAACGGACCGAAAGCCGCCAAGGAAGAGTGGGAATAGGCGGCAAGCTCAGCCGAGCTGCCGTTCTATCGCCTTGGCCGCCTGCCAGATTTCCTCCATACGCTCCAATGTAGCACCTTCCAGCGTCTCGCCTTCCGTTTCAAGAACATCCTCTATGTGACGGAAACGGCGCCGGAATTTCGTGTTGGTTCCACGTAATGCCTGCTCAGGATCCGTCTTCACGTGCCGGCCGATATTGGCAACTGCGAAAATGAGGTCGCCGAGTTCGTCGCTGACCTTCTCCTGATCGCCGTTTCGGAGTGCCACGCGCAATTCGCCGATTTCCTCCTCGATCTTGTCCAGGATCGGTTCGGGCGCCGACCAGTCGAAGCCGACTTTGGCGGCGCGTTCCTGCAGCTTCAAGGCCTCCGTCAGCGCCGGAAAGCTGCGCTGCACGGATCCGAGGAAGCCGGTCTTGAAGTCTTCGGCTATCCCCCGGCGGGCGCGACGCTCTGAGCGCTCGCGCTTTTCGGCCTGCTTGATCTCGTCCCACTGAACCTTGACGGCCTCGGGCGTGTCGGCCCCGGATCGGGCGAAGACATGAGGATGACGGCGGATCATCTTGGCGGTGATGGCTTGCACCACGTCCCCGAAAGAGAATTCGCCTGCTTCCTCAGCCATGCGGGCGTGAAAGACGACCTGCAGCAACAGGTCTCCCAGTTCGTCGCAGAGATCGTCCATGTCCCCGCGCTCAATCGCGTCGGAAACCTCGTAGGCCTCCTCGATCGTATAGGGCTTGATGGTCTCGAAGGTCTGTACGATATCCCAGGGGCAGCCGGTTTTAGGGTTGCGCAACGCCGCCATGATCTCGATCAGGCGGGAAATCTCTTGCGATGCTTGCATCGATATCTCGTCTCAGTTCAGCGGAATGTCGTTATCGCTCTTGGACGCCTGGTAGCTCTCGGAAAGCGAGGCGTAGGCGGCCTTGATGCGTGTGGTCTGCGCCTTGAGGTCGGCTCTCAACGGCTCGTCTTCGGACAGGACCAGATCGGCGATGGCAAAGCTGTTCCAGAAGGCATTGCTCTTGCGGTATCCGCCCGGCTCCAGCCCGAAGACCTCCTTCAGGATTTTCAGGTCGTGCGGGATCGCAAAGCTATCGCGGGAATCCTCATGGCTGAAGAAATAGTAGAAATTGTCGAAGCCTGCCCAGGTGATCGCCGACATGCACATGGTGCAAGGCTCATGCGTCGACAGGAAGACGAGATCCTTGGTCGCGGGCTTTTCGCCAAGCTCATAGAAACGCTTGAGCGTATGGACTTCTCCATGCCAGAGCGGATTTTCGAGCTCGTTGTTCGTCTCGGCGACGACGAGCGAGAGATCGGACTTGCGCAGGATTGCGGCACCGAAGACTTTGTTTCCGGCGGCGACGCCCTGTCGCGTCATAGGCAGGATATCGTCTTCGATGACATTGAGAAGCCGATTGGCGATGGTTTTGGCGGACAACTCTGAATTCTCCGTGGATTTGCAGCGAACCTTAACCGCAACGCGGCAAGGACGAAACGCGCAAATGACTGAAAGGCACCGTTTATCACATCCAACGGGAATCGGCGGCGAAGACCGGCCGCCTTGCTGCCTGTTCGGTGACTTTTGCTCAAAGACGCGGCATGTCGAGCAAAAGAATACGCGTCGGCTAGAGCCTTCGCATTTCTGTTTCTTCAATCGAGGCTAACGAACGGCGATATTCAGCGCAGTGTGAAATGGACTTGCAATGCCTCAAAGGACTGATCAGCTTTCAGTGTTTCCCGCCTTCTTTCGCGTCGAAGGAAGGATGGCGGCTGTCTTCGGGAACGGCGATGAAGCTTTTGCCAAGGTGCGGCTGCTCCTGAATACGCAGATCCGCATTGTCGCTTTGGCCGAAGCTCCAGAAGCGGACTACCACGCCTTTCTGATCGCCAACCGTATATCGCTCGTTCGTGGACCCTTCTCTCCGGGACAGGTCGATGGCGCGATACTGGTGTTTGCGGCAACGGGCGATGCGGCGGCTGATCGCTCGATAGTCGCGGCCGCACGCGCGGCGAAAATTCCGGCCAACGCGGTGGATCAACCCGAATATTGCGATTTCTTCACGCCCGCGCTCGTCAATCGCGCTCCAGTGGCGGTCGCCATCGGCACGGAAGGCGCCGGACCGGTGCTTGCACAGATGATCCGGGCGCAGATCGACCAGCTGCTTTCGCCGTCGCTCGGCAAGCTCGCCG
This sequence comes from Rhizobium sp. RAF56, assembly GCF_052113965.1. Lineage (NCBI taxonomy): Bacteria > Pseudomonadati > Pseudomonadota > Alphaproteobacteria > Hyphomicrobiales > Rhizobiaceae > Rhizobium > Rhizobium sp. RAF56. The sequence goes on along the minus strand of NZ_JBFRDU010000003.1, from coordinate 74,353 downwards.
AGTTGGCGATCGGCTATCGCAAAGCTGCCGAGGAGCTCGTCCAGCGCGGTGCCGCGCGGCGTGTTTTCTGGCGCCGCTTCTTCTCCGGCCCTGTTGCCGACGCCGTTGCCAACGGCAATCTGCCGCAGGCTCGGCGTGCCGCCAATGGCCTCCTTGCATCCACGGAGCGCGTTGAAGGCCGCGTATGGCTCGTCGGCGCTGGGCCAGGCGCTGAGGATCTCCTGACGTTGCGGGCGCAGCGCGTGATGATGGAGGCTGACGTCATCGTCTATGACGCGCTGGTGCCACAGGCGATTGTCGACATGGGCCGCCGCGACGCGGAGCGGCTGTCGGTCGGCAAGCGCAAGGGATGCCATTCGAAATCCCAGGAAGAGATCAACGAGCTCCTGGTGCATCTCGGGCGCGAGGGAAAGCGCGTCGTGCGGCTGAAGTCCGGCGATCCGCTGGTCTATGGTCGCGCGGGCGAGGAGATGGCAGCGCTGCGCGCCGCCGGCATCGGCTACGAGATCGTGCCGGGCATCACATCAGCATTTGCCGCCGCCGCCGATTTCGAGTTGCCGCTGACGCTGCGCGGCGTTGCCTCTTCGCTGGTCTTCACCACAGGTCATGATCTTGCGGGCGACGTCCTTCCCGACTGGGCAAGCCTTGCCGTTTCCGGTGCGACGATCGCCGTATACATGGGCCGCACCGTTGCCGCTTCGGTCGCGCAGCGCCTGATGGCCGCAGGTATTCCCGCCGAGACGACGGTCGCCGTCGTCGAGAACGCCAGCCGCGGCGACCGTCGCCTGCTGCATGGCACGCTCAAGGATCTGCCGGATCTGGAGCACCGCGAGGAGCTCAGCGGCCCGGTGATGGTCATCATCGGCGATGCCGTCGCCGGCGCCAATTTCGAACATTCCGAGCCGCTGATGCGCCATGTGTCCGTGGTTCAAGAATTTGCTAGGAGCTGACATGGTAGACAAGGTTCTGACCGCCAACAGGCTGACCGACGGTGTCGCCGTCTGGCTGAACGCGGCCGGTCAATGGACGACATCGCTTCAGGAGGCGATCGTCGCGCGCCATGCGGAAGCGGTCGATGCGCTCGAACAGATCGGCAAGCAGTCCTACGCCGACAACAAGGTTGTTGACGTCAACGTCGTCGAAGTGAAAGAGACGAACGGCGTCATCTGGCCGCTGCGCTTGCGCGAGCGCATCCGTGCCGAAGGCCCGACCATGGAATATGCCGCGAACTACCGCGCGGCCGATCCGGAATTTATCGCAGTCTGAGGAAGCCATGTATCGCTACGACGAATTTGATCACGCCTTTGTCGCCGAACGCGTCGCGCAGTTTCGCGACCAGGTCGGGCGGCGCCTTTCGGGCGAGCTCTCCGAGGATGCATTCAAGCCGCTGCGCCTGATGAACGGCGTCTATCTGCAGCTCCATGCCTATATGCTGCGCATCGCCATCCCCTATGGCACGCTGTCCTCGCGCCAGATGCGCATGCTTGCCCATGTCGCGCGCACCTACGACCGCGGTTATGGCCATTTCACGACGCGGCAGAACCTCCAGTTCAACTGGCCGAAGCTTTCCGAGATGCCCGATGCGCTGGCCGACCTTGCCTCGGTGGAGATGCATGCCATCCAGACGTCGGGCAACTGCATCCGCAATGTCACGGCCGACCATTTTGCCGGTGCGGCCGCCGATGAGGTGGCCGACCCGCGGCCCTACGCGGAAATCCTCAGGCAGTGGTCGTCTGTCCATCCGGAGTTTTCCTTCCTGCCGCGCAAGTTCAAGATCGCCGTCACCGGCGCCGAGCGCGATCGCGCCGCGATCCAGGTGCACGACATCGGGCTGCATCTGAAGAAGAACGACAAGGGCGAGATCGGGTTTGCGGTCTATGTCGGCGGCGGGCAGGGGCGTACGCCGCTGGTAGCCAAGCTGATCCGCGACTTTCTGCCGGAGCAGGACCTTTTGTCGTACACGACGGCAATCATGCGTGTTTATAACCTGCATGGCCGCCGCGACAACAAATACAAGGCGCGAATCAAGATTCTCGTGCACGAAACCGGCGCGGAGGAATTGGCGCGTCAAGTCGAGGTTGAATTCGAAAAGCTCAAGGATACCGAGCTGAAGCTACCGGAAGCCGACGTCAAGGCGATCGCCGCCTATTTCGAGCCGCCGGCGCTTGCCGACCGGCCCGAGGGCTGGGAAAGCCTGGCGCGCTGGAAGAAGGCCGATCCCGATTTTGCGCGCTGGGTGCAGCAGAACGTGCAGCCGCACAAGCATCCCGACTATGGCATGGTGACCATCTCGCTGAAACCGATCGGCGGCATCCCTGGAGATGCGAGCGATGTGCAGATGGATGCCGTCGCCGACATCGCCGAAGAATATGCCTTCGACGAAATCCGCGTCAGCCACGAGCAGAACCTCATCCTGCCACATGTTGCGCTTGCCGATCTCGAAGCCGTCTATCGCGGCCTCGTCGCCATCGGGCTCGAAACCGCCAATGCCGGCCTTATCACCGACATCATCGCCTGTCCCGGGCTGGACTATTGCGCGCTTGCCAATGCGCGCTCGATCCCGCTTGCCCAGGAGATTTCCATGCGCTTCGGCTCTGCCGAGCGCCAGGCGGAAATCGGCGAGCTCAAGATCAAGATTTCCGGCTGCATCAACGCCTGCGGCCATCACCATGTCGGCCACATCGGCCTGCTCGGTGTGGAGAAGAAGGGTGCGGAGCTCTATCAGATCACGCTTGGCGGTTCCGGCGACGAGAACACGTCAATCGGCGAAATCATCGGCCGCGGCTTCGAACCGGAGAAAGTGACCGACGCAATCGAGACGATCGTGGACACCTATCTCGGGCTGCGTCTCGAAGCCTCCGAAACCTTCCTTGTCGCCTACCGCCGTGTCGGCCCGCAGCCGTTCAAGGAGGCGCTCTACGGCGCGTCGCCTTCAGCGGAAGCGGCGTGAGGGAGGCGATCATGACCAAGATCTGGAAAGAAACCGGCTTTGTCGAAAACGATGCGTGGGTCATCGAGACCGACGAGGTGACGGCGGGCGAAGGGGAAAAACCGCTCCTTGATCTCGCGACGCTGATCGCGAAGGCGGAAGAGACGAACGAAATCGGCCTCGGTGTGCTCATCAAGCCTGCGGACGACGTCAGCAAGCTCGAGCCTTACCTCGACCGTCTCGATATCGTTGCCGTCGCCTTCCCTGCCTTCAGCGATGGGCGCGCCTTCAGCCACGCTTCGCTGCTTCGCGAGCGCCTGGGCTACAAGGGTGAGCTCCGCGCCGTCGGCGACGTGCTGATCGACCAGATACCGCTGATGCTGCGCTGTGGCATCGACAGTTTCTCCGTGACCAACGAGACGGCGCTCAAGCGACTTGCGGAAGGCCGGCTGCCCGGTATCCCTCACTACTACCAGCCGACTGCCCGAAGCGCGGAAGCCGGTCCTGGCTACAGCTGGCGGCGGTTGCCGCTCAAGACTGCCTGATTCCTCCCAGCCGCGGCGGTCGCAAAAGGCGATCGCCGCGGGACCGACCGCCTTGCGTCGGGGGGCCACGTCGCCTTGAAACTTGATCGCTGCGGACATATTTCCCAAGCGAGGTGCGGCATGGAATGGAATGCCTTTTAAAAAGATCCAATATAGAATATTTGGCTGGCAGCACTATATTAAGACGAAGCACGGGATCCGATAGCGCATGAACGCCCCCGCCAAGACAGAAGAATTTGCATCAGCCATTCCCGCCGGCGTCTTTGCCGAAACGGTATTGAGCGTGACGCATTATACAGACCGGCTGTTCCGCTTTACGATGACCCGGCCGCAGGGTTTCCGTTTCCGTTCCGGCGAGTTCGCGATGATCGGCCTGATGGTCGAAGGCAAGCCGGTATTCCGGGCCTATTCGATCGCAAGCCCTGCCTGGGCGGAAGAACTCGAATTCTTCTCGATCAAGGTGCCGGATGGTCCGCTGACATCGCATCTTCAAGCGATCCAGCCGGGCGATCAGGTGCTGATGCGCAAGAAGCCGACGGGCACGCTGGTGCTCGACGCACTCATCCCCGGCAAGCGCCTCTACATGTTTTCGACGGGCACGGGTATCGCGCCTTTCGCCAGCCTCATCCGCGATCCGGAGACCTATGAGAAGTATGAGGAGGTCATCCTCACTCATACCTGCCGCGACGTCGCGGAGCTGAAATACGGCTTCGATCTTGTCGAGGAAATCCGCAATGACGAGCTTTTGAGCGAGATCGTCGGCGACAAGCTCAAGCACTATGCGACGGTAACGCGCGAAGACTACGCCTTCCAGGGCCGCATCACGGATCTCATCGCCGACGGCAAGCTGTTTGCCGATCTCGGCGTTCCGCCGATCGATCCGGTGATCGACCGTGGCATGATTTGCGGTTCATCGGGAATGCTGAAGGACACCAAGGATCTGCTTGAAAAGGCCGGCCTGAACGAGGGTGCCAACAGCAAGCCTGCCGAATTCGTCATCGAACGGGCCTTCGTCGGCTAATTACTTCTGGTTGAACAGTGAAGGGCGGCCTCAGCGATGATGCCGCCTTTTTTATGCGGCGAGATAGTCGATCAGCGCGCCCATCGCCTGCCGTGCCTTGTCGGGATCGCCGCTGTGGATAGCCCGCATGACGTCCACATGCAGCGCGATCGAACGCTGCATGCTCTTGGGCTTGACCGCCGAGGACCATAGCCGACGGGAATGGGTCTGTACGGGGGTGAGCGCTGCGGTAATGAAACTGTTCGGGCACGCCTCCTCCAGGATTTCGTCGAAGGCCTTGTCCGCGGCAAAGAAGAGAGCGAGGTCGCCGCTCGCGGCACAGTCCGACATTTGCTGGGCGCAGCCGAGAAGCTGCTGTCGTTGGCTTACGTTGGCATGGCTTGCCACCAGCGCTGCCGCGATAGGCTCCAGCTCGCGGCGGACCTGCATGACGTTGGCGTGATCCTGCGGACGGATATCCGCGATTCGCAAGCCGACGCGCGGCCTTACCACGATCAAGCCCTGCCAGGCCAGCTTCTGGATTGCCTCGCGAACCGGCGTCCGGCCATGGCCGGCGAGATCGATCAACTGCTTTTCGGTCACGAGTGCGCCGGGCTTGAGGGCCAGCGTGACGATCAGATGTTCCAGGGCAAGATAGGCGAGGTGACTCTGCGAGCTCTGCATGTCCGGTCGGTCCAGAAAACTGATATATCACATTTTTGCATGCCATCCGACGGCTGGCAAGGCATTGCGAAATATCAGGTCGCCTAGGAGCGGAGCCTAAAGGGTCGAGCGATCTCCCAGAGGCCTGCGCCTCCGACCGCATCATTCGTGCCGTAGCGCCTCGATGGGATTGAGCTGCGCTGCGCGCCTCGCCGGGAAATAGCCGAAGATCATGCCGATCGCCGCCGAGAAGAAGAAGGCCACGGCGATCATCGTCGGGCTGGTGACGAAAGGCACGCCGAGGAAGCTGACCGTGCCGTAGGCAAGCAGCAAGCCGAGCAGGATGCCTGCGATGCCGCCAAAGACGGACAGCGATACGGCCTCCACGAGAAACTGCATCAGCACCTGCTTTTCCAGCGCCCCGATCGCCAACCGGATGCCGATCTCGCGCGTTCGTTCAGTCACCGACACGAGCATGATGTTCATGATGCCGATGCCGCCGACGAGCAGGCTCACCGCGGCAACGGAGCCGAGGAGGCCGGTCAGCAGCGTCGCGGTGCCGGTCATGGCATCGGCGATCTGCGTCATATCGTTGACCGAGAAGTCGTCCGGACGGCCGGGAATGATGTTGCGGCGCTCGCGCATCAGTCTTTGAACGTCCGCCTGCACCTTGGCGGTCGAGACGCCGTCGCGGGCCGAAATGGCGATCAGCGAAATGTTTGTCGTGCCGCCGATGCGCCGCTGGTAGACCTTGAGCGGCAGGATGACCACGTCGTCCTGGTCATTGCCCATGCCCGATTGGCCGCGCGCCTTCAGTAGCGCGACGACGCTGCAGGATAGCGTTCCGACGCGTATCTGCTGGCCGGTAGGATCGGCCGAGCCGAAGAGTTCGCGGCTGACCGTCTGGCCGAGCATGCATTTGGCTTGGCTGCCGCCCTCCTCGGCGGGGAGGAATTCGCGGCCGCTCTGAATGGCCCAGTCCTGCGCGATCAGATAGTCGTTGGTCGTTCCCATTGCCGTCGTCTGGTGGTTCTGGCCCTGAAAGATCGCGGTGGCGGTCGATTGGCTGAGCGGTGCGACGGCGCGCAGGCCGTTTACCTGCTCGCGGATCGCCTCGACGTCGCGGATCGTGAAGCGCTTGGCGTCGGAACTTGCCCGGCCGGGCCCGAACGTGCCGGGTCTGGCAAACAGCATGTTCGTGCCGAGCCGCGACATTTCGGCGGAAACCTGCGCTGCGGTGCCGTTGCCGATGGTGACCATGGCGATGACGGCGGCGACGCCGATGACGATGCCGAGCACCGTCAGGAAAGAGCGCAGCACATTGCGGCGGATGGCGCGAAGAGCGAGCTTGAGTGTCTCAAGAAACATCGGCCTGACGCCTCCCGTGATCCTTTTCCACCTCAAGCTTGCCGTCGGTGAAATGCAGCAGGCGCCGGGCATAGGCAGCGATATCGGGCTCATGCGTCACCATGACGACCGTGATGCCCTGTTCGCGGTTCAGCCGCGTGACGAGATCCATGATCTCGACGCTGGTGCGTGTGTCGAGGTTGCCGGTCGGCTCGTCGGCGAGCAGAAGGGCAGGGTTTGTCACGATCGCGCGCGCGATGGCAACGCGCTGTTGCTGGCCCCCGGACAACTCCTGCGGCTTGTGATGCTCACGCCCCGAAAGGCCGACGACGGCAAGCGCCTCGCGGGCGCGGCGGCGGCGTTCGCCGGCTGCCATGCCGCGATAGATCAAAGGCAGTTCAACATTCTCGACTGCGGAGGTGCGCGCAAGCAGATTGAAGCCCTGGAACACGAAGCCCAGCATATGACGCCTGAGAAGGGTCAACTGCTCGCGCTCGAAGCCGGTCGTCATCAGACCCTGAAAAACGTAGTCGCCGGCGGTCGGAACATCGAGACAGCCCAGAATGTTCATCGCCGTCGATTTACCCGAACCGGACGGTCCCATGATAGCGACGAATTCATGCTCCCGGATCGAGAAATCGACACCATCAAGGGCACGGATCTCGGCCTCGCCGGAGCCATACACCTTCGACACGTTGCGGAATTCGACAATCGGCGTTCTCGTCATCTCCATGTCGGTTCACCGCTTGCGTTCCATGGAGTCCGTCACGACCACGTCCTTGTCGGAAATGTTGTTCGACAGAACCTGGGTAAACTGGCCGTCCGACGCACCGACCTGGATGGTGACGGCGCTCGGCTGACCTTCGCGCATCACCCAGACACGACGATTGTTGCCGGTAAGCGCCGGTTGCTGGTTGCCGCCGCTGCGGATGCGCGGCGGCCGGAAGAGGCTCATCAGATTGGGGCTGCGGTCGCTGGCCACGGGCGGAACGTAGCGAAGTGCCGCGTTCGGAATGAGGACGGCATCCTTGAGCGACTGCGTGACGACATCGGCCGTGGCCGTCATGCCGGGGCGCAAAAGCATCTCCGGATTGTCGACCGACAACACGGCCTTATAGGTCACCACGTTGTTTGTGGTGTCGGACGCGTAGCGGATTTGCTTGATTTCGGCCGGAAACTTCTGGTCGGGATAGGCTTCGACCGTGAAATTCGCCTTCTGACCGATGGTGATGCGGCCGACGTCCGCCTCATCGACATCGACCCTCAATTCCATCTTGCGAAGATCACCAGCGATGGTGAATAGGATCGGCGCCGAAAGCGAGGCCGCGACCGTCGCTCCAGGATTGACCGAACGCGTTAGTACCATGCCCTCGATCGGTGAGACGATCTTTGCCTTTGCAAGGTTGACTTGCGCCAGGCGAAGGTCGGCCTCGGCCGCCAGCACGTCCGCCTCGTTGATCTGCTTCGTGGCGGCTGCCGAGTCGTAGGTGTATTGCGCGTCGTCGAGGCTCTGCTGGGTGGAGACGTTGCTCTTCACGAGGTTGCGCAAGCGGTCGAGCGCGACCTGCGCCTGTTGCATCTGCGCGATCGCTTTCACCACATTGGCCTTGGCGGAATTCAGCTTGGCCTGGGAGCTCTTGACGTTCGCCTCGAGATTGTTGGTGTCGAGAACGGCGAGCACGTCGCCGGCTTTCACGGGACTGTTGTAGTCGACGTTGACGTCGCGCACCGTGCCGGAGAGCTCACTCGATATATCGACCTGTTCCGTCGGCTGGATCGCGCCGGTCGCGGTGACGAGCACCGTCATGTCGCCACGCTTGATCGGCGCCGTCGTGTAGTCATAACCGGCGCGTTCGCGGCCGGCATAGAAATAGGCTCCAGCGCCGAGGGCAAGCAGAACTAAGGCAACCACGGCAAGGCGGCCGCGGCGCCGGCTCTTTTTCCGTTCGTTACCCGACGCTGCCAGGATGGCGGCGAGATCGCTGCGGGCGGCGGTAACTTTGTCTTCTTCCGATACGTTCATCGGTTCCCTCGGACATTCTCATAATCATATGTGGGTGGCTTCACGGGCGGCGCCAGTGGATGCGGAACAGAGTTCGTTCGAAGCACGCCGATCCAGACGACCTTGCGATGACATAGAATGTGCCGCAAGCGTAGTGAAATCTTGGTAAGTTATTGCTTTTCCGATGGGGAAGTGAAGCGGTCGCCGGCAAATTGGGCAGTGCCAGTTACTGGCACGAGCCAAGGCTCGCGACGTTTGATCCAGAGTTCGTCGGCAGGGATGAGGTTCGCCGGCGCGTCATCGAGCGTTCCCACTCGGATTTCCGCCTCGTCTTCGCGCAGACAGAAAAGCCGCGATCCGCAGCGCGGGCAGAAACTTCGCCCGGCAAAGGTCGTAATCTCGCCCGTGAAATCAAAGCTGTCACGCGGCCAGACGGCGAAAGTGACGAACGAAGAACCGCTGGATTTACGGCAGTCGGCGCAATGACAAAGTCCAACGCGCAAGGGTTGGCCTTCAAGCCTGTAGCGCACGCCACCGCAAAGGCAACCGCCCACGCGGTGGCGTGAAGAACCTGCCGGAAAGGTCATCGGATTTTCAGTAGGCTATGCTGGCAGGCAGCACTGGCGGGCGGCGCTTGGCTGCCATCAGCAGGTCCAGTTCGGTCGCGGAGGGGCCGAACTTCTCGAAAAGCCGCTGCGCTTCGGCGTCGTCAAGCCTGTATTTCCTTGCAAATTCAGCCATACTGTACGGACGGCCACGCAACACTTTGCGGCTCGGTGTCTGGTAGGAAATTCCAGTCATCTCACCCTCCTGGTCAGAGTTTCAGTCGCGCAATGTCTGCAAATGCATGTCTTGCGCAGTCTCACCAGTTTAACGCGCGGGGAGGGGCGATGGTTCCAATTGGGTTACAGTTGTTGAGATCTCTGCGGGTTTGGGGTGATCCCAGGACTGGAATACTAGCGCCGGACGAGCCGCCCGAGAAAAATCAGGATGCAGGCGCCGATGAAGCCGGCGATGAGATAGGCTGTCCAGCCGGTTCCGAGGCTAATGTTGAGTGCGGACAACAGGATGTTTGCAACCATCGCGCCAACGATCCCGAGCAATATGTTCATCAGCACGCCCATGTTGCTGTGCATGACCTTTTCGGCGAGCCACCCTGCCAATCCACCGACAATGATGGCTGCGAACCAACCGATCTGCGCGTCCTGCATGGTCTTCCTCCCTGTTCTCGACTGGCTTTGGACTTACTCACCGTGCGCGGCGATGCGCATCATCTTTCCACGCGGGTACAGGTTCGCAACCACGCGAGCTGTTTCCTGAAACCATCCAGGATCTCGTCTGTCGTGTCGATGAAACGGTTGTCTTCGACGGCATGAACGCGCACGCGCCCCTGTTCCAAACAGTGCAGGTGGTGACGGAGAAACAGCTCCTGGGCCTTGCACCACTTGTCGAACTCGGCGTTCTGCTTCATCCATCCTCCTTGATCTGCCCAGTCAAGAATATGATCTGAAAACAGACGATTACCCGGGGGGCAATCTTGCCGCGTAGACTTCTGAAATTGTATCGATGGGAAGAAAAAACAAGATCAGTCCGTCAAATTGCCCCAGTTTGGATCCCATTCGACGCCGTTTATCTGTACATAGACATCGATGGCGTTAATTCCGGCATAGTTTGCCGCCCAGTCGAGAGCCGCTTTAGCGTCGCAACCGGGGTCTGGCCAAGAATAGCCTCCGTCGGCCAAATCCTCGCTCTTCGAGATAGCTGCCCTCGGGCCGTGACTGCTGTGGTAGATGCTGACCAGCACATAGGGATTGCCAGTCAAGGTCGCGTCAAAACGGCGAAAGGTCTTCATGGCGCTTCTCCGGTGCTTGCGGTGGCAAGGTAGATCTAGCGCTGCCGCGATGTTTCCAAGCCCGCGGCGCTACCGCCGCCCGCGAAATTAGGTCTCAGGACGGCAGTCGCAATCTGTCGCTGTACAATTCCCCCGGCACGGTGTAGGAGCAGCCCACTTGTTATGGCCGGCGAAGTTTCGGCCCGCGATGCCAGCCGTTGGATCGACAAGCGTAAGACGGCTGCCCCAGAGCACATCCGAAAGTTTAAAAAGATGACCAATTTAATCGGCGTCGTTCCGGCGATCGCGCAGGCGTTGAACGAGCGCGGCTACACTGAACTCACCCCCGTCCAGAAGGCAATGCTGGACCCCGCCCTTGCGGAGGCTGACGCGCTCGTTTCCGCGCAGACCGGCTCGGGCAAGACAGTTGCCTTCGGCCTGGCGCTTGCGCCGACGCTGCTTGGTGGCGAGGATCGCTTCGTCCGTGCCGGCGCGCCGCTTGCGTTGGCGATCGCGCCGACGCGAGAACTGGCACTGCAGGTCAAGCGCGAACTCGAATGGCTTTACGAAAAGACCGGCGCCATCATCGCCGGCTGCGTCGGCGGCATGGATATCCGCAACGAACGGCGCGCGCTTGAGCGCGGCACGCATATCGTCGTCGGCACGCCCGGCCGCATCTGCGACCATATCCGGCGCGGCGCCCTCGATATGACCGCGCTCAAGGCCGTGGTACTCGACGAGGCCGACGAAATGCTCGATCTCGGCTTCCGCGAGGATCTTGAGTTCATTCTCGAAGCAGCGCCCGCGGAACGCCGGACGCTGATGTTTTCCGCGACGGTTCCGAAAGCGATCGCCAATCTTGCCAAGGATTACCAGCGCGACGCTATAAGGATTGCGACCGCTTCCGAGGCCAAGCAGCATGTGGACATCGAATATCGCGCGCTGGCCGTCGCGCCCGCCGACCGCGAGAATGCGATCATCAACGTATTGCGTTTTTACGAAGCCAGAAATGCCATCGTCTTCTGCTCGACGCGAGCAGCCGTCAACCACCTGACTGCCCGCCTGAGCAATCGAAACTTTTCCGTCGTGGCGCTGTCGGGCGAACTGAGCCAGAGCGAGCGCACGCACGCGCTGCAGGCCATGCGCGACGGTCGTGCCCGCGTGTGCATCGCCACGGATGTCGCCGCGCGCGGCATCGACCTTCCTGGCCTCGAACTCGTCATTCATGCCGATTTGCCGACCAACCCGGATACGCTGCTGCATCGTAGCGGACGTACGGGCCGGGCAGGGAACAAGGGCATCAGTGCACTTGTCGTTCCTCTCAGCGCCCGCCGCCGCGCCGAGCGGCTCCTCGAAAACGCGCGCATCACGGCGACCTGGGCCAAGCCACCGTCGGTGGAGGACGTCATGCGCCGCGACGACGAGCGCGTGCTTGCCGATCCCGCATTCGACGAAACGCTGAGGGACGAAGAGCAGTCCCTCGTGCGTCAACTGATCGAGCGGCACGGCGCCGAGAAATTGGCTGCCGCCTTCGTCAGGCTCTATCGCGCCGGACACTCCGCACCAGAGGATCTGGTCGAGATCACGCTCTCGGACAATTCGAAAGCGAACAGAAGGGACAATGCCGCGGGGCCGCGCGAGCCATCCGCGCCCAGACGCGAAAGCTTTGGCGACAGCGCATGGTTTACGCTTTCGGTCGGACGCAAGCAGAATGCAGAACCGCGCTGGCTGATCCCCATGCTGTGCCGCGCCGGCGGCATTACCAAGAACGAGATCGGCGCCATCAAGATGCAGCCGGAAGAGACCTTCGTGGAGATCGCGCTCGATGCGGCGCAATCCTTTGCCGACAAGATCGGCCCCAGCAAGGCGTTGGAACGCGGCATCCGGATCCGCCGCCTGGACGGAGCGCCAAACCTCGAAAGAGCCTACGAGCGCGCCGGCAACGCTCCTCGCCCTCCGCATGCGGCACCGTCCCGCTTCGAAAATGCCGGTGACGACAGCCGCGCGGAAAAGCCGAAGAAAAAACTCTGGAAGGGAGCCCCGGATGGTGCCGGCGCTCGGAGCGAATTTTCCGAAAAGCCCGATTCCGCCCCTTGGAAGAAGAAGGACGGCAAGCCAAAGTTCGCAAAGCCGGCAGGTGCCAAGCCAGGTGCCGCGAAGGCAAAAGGCAAGTTCACAAAGAAGCGGCCTGAATGAAGAAATAGCTGATGGTGCCTCCGCGTCATCGGACGCGCGGCACGAACGGCCCTCGCGGCGTCCCTCTATCAGTTAGAGGATGCCTTCAACACCTTGCGCCCGCTCTGATCCAGCGCCATTCCAGTATCCTTGGCGTCTTGTGTCATGCCTTTGAACGTGTTGGCGCAGGAGGTCAGGGACAGAAGGGCAAGGAGGAAAGTGGCAACAGTCTTGCTCATTGAAACCCCGCAATTTCGAATGTGGACGCAGCGTACTGCGTTCACGGCAAGATAGTGCAGCCAAGGCATGCTGCGAGGCTAGCGGGACGCAGCGTTACTTGTCCTTACTGCCGCCCTTTACGCTGCCTTTGCCGCTGCTTGCAGCGCAGGTTTTAAGCTTGCATTTTGGGTCGTCGAGGGTTGGCACCGTGCCGCTCGTCATCGACGACTGCCCCATACAGGGCGTCATACTTGATACAAAGCGATTGTAGAGCATCAGGTCGGGCTTCTTGGAGGATGGGAAGTAGAAAACGACGCTACCTTCCCGGGCAACCATGTCGTGGACGGCGGCACATGTCATGGATTGCGACGAGTGGCGGGATACAGCGAGAGCGCTGGTGGCGAACAAGCCACACGCGGCGGCAACTACAAGAATGGTTCTCATGGGTCCCTCTTGTCGATCATGGGCATTTGCCATTGGGCAAGGTCCATTATTTCCCAGCTAGCTGTCACCTTTGTGACGCAACCCCAGCGGTCAACTTAGCGATGCCGATAATCGCAAATTCCCGATTGAGGTAATTTGATCAAATCTCTGAGTGATCCATCAAGCAAATGGGCGCACAATGGAACTTTCCCACTATCCGCGCGTTCGAGCGTCGGGAGGTTCCGGTTATGAGTTCACATATTCAGATCGGTGAGATCGCGCAGGGGAAGCTCCGCGAGATCTGGAGCGTTCGGGAGTTCGTTCGCGAGAACGACCTGGACGAAAAGACTGAAAAGCAACTGCTTGCCCTGTTTGGATCTTTCGCGACGAAACAGGAATTGGTCGCCAATTTGGAGCGGCGTTGCAGGACGCGTTGAAGCGCTCATCGTAACGGTTTGCTAGCCCGATTTTCACGTCCTATCCCGCTTTCAGCGCCGAAATGCGCACTCGGCCGCCTCCTGGCCCGCCTCAATCTCGTCATAGCTATTTGCTCAAAGGCCCCCAATTCATTCATGGGGCGTTAAGCATCTTGATGCGACCTTTCGCATCAACGGGCTGGGTTCCGAATCAAATGGTGACCTGATGAAAAAAGTTTTTCTCACCACGATTGCGGCTGCCATGGCAGCGAGCAGTGTGTTGGCGACTGCAAGCGGTGCGACGGCGCAGGAATGGAACAGGCGAGGGCCGCCTCCGCCACAACGACATCATCACCATCACAATGACACCGGCGCGGTGATCGCGGGCGGCCTGGCTGCTGGCGTGATCGGCGGCTTGCTGGGTGGCGCACTCGCAAACAACAGCGGTCCCCGCTATATCGATCCGCCGCCTCCACCGCCGCCGCGCTGCTGGTTCGAGGATCGTACTGTTCCGAACAGCTACGACGGCGGCTACCACGTCGAGAGCATTCGCGTCTGCAGCTAGTCGATTCGCGCTATGAGAGGGGCGGTCTCAAGGCCGCCCTGCTTCCGACATGCGGCTGCACTCGCGGGCGCGCGTGTCAATTTCAGAATCTTAGCTAACGCTGTTTCTGAGGAAAATTCTTCAATCTATTGAGGTCATTGGTCAGCAGGGATTTGAACCCTGCACCTAGCTTGGTGGAAGTGGTGAGAGGCGTGGGACTCGAACCCACGACCCGCGCATTAAAAGTGCGCTGCTCTACCAGCTGAGCTAGCCTCTCACACCGTTTCCATAGCCAGTTGATCTACCGGCTTAGCTACGCACTCCCTCGTCCGCGGTGTGGGCACCCCGGCCGGAAGTGCGCGGAACATAGGCAGACACTTTATCGCGGTCAACCAAAAAATCGTCGATATATGACCAAGTTTTCAATTTCCGGCCTTCCCGCGAAAAGGTGATTGGCAATCTCGCCTTCCCAAGGCTACCAAGCATCAGAGTTGCCTTGGAGCGGCAATCTGGGTCCTTGCCTCGCCGCTCTCGTCTTTGAATAAACGCGCGTCTACCTGAAAAAAGCTTTGTGCTTTTCAGGATGAGCTCTGGCCGGAGTGCTTCGTTGTCGATTGCCGATATCTCGCTTCTGAGCGCTCTGCTGGCCGGAGCCCTGTCGTTTCTTTCCCCTTGCGTTCTGCCCCTGGTGCCCCCGTATCTCTGCTACATGGCCGGAATATCGGTCGAGCAGTTTCGCGGCGGCGGTGCGACGGCTGCCGCACGAGCGGACGTGCGCGGCGGCGTGCTGCTCTCGGCGCTCTTCTTCACCCTCGGCTTCGCCACTGTCTTTGTCGCACTGGGCGCCGGTGCCTCCTCGATCGGCCTGCTCCTGCGCCAGCATCTCGACTTCCTCGCGAAGGTGGGTGGGCTGATCATCATTGTCATGGGGCTCAATTTTCTGGGTGTTCTGCGGATCGGTTTTCTCTCTCGCGAGGCAAGATTCCAGGGAGGTGGCAAACCCGCGACGCTGACAGGCGCCTATGTCATGGGGCTTGCCTTCGCCTTCGGTTGGACGCCCTGCATCGGGCCGGTTCTTGGCGCCATTCTCGCGGTTGCCGCGGCGCGCGACACTGTCGGGGCCGGGGCCGGGCTGCTCGCCGTCTATTCGCTCGGGCTTGCGGTTCCGTTCTGGATCGCCGCCGGCTTTTCCGGCGCTTTCATGAATTTCCTCGTCCGGTTCCGCCGCCATCTCGGCGTCGTCGAAAAGGCAATGGGTGCCTTTCTCGTTCTGACGGGACTTGCCTTCATGTTCGGCTTCGTCAGCACCGCATCCATCTGGTTTCAGCAGACGTTTCCGGTGCTTACGCAAATCGGATAAGATTTCCGTTTCGCGTCTATCGGCGCAGCTTCTCGCGCAGCATCGCCGGCAAGGCGCGCAAACTGCCGCCCGGCTCTATGCCTTCGCGCATGGCAATGTTGCGAAGCGGGGGGATCGATGAGAGCAGGTGCAGGCCGGCGGCGCGAAGGACCTGGACCGGAAGGAAATCCGACAGCAGCGAACGATTGAGAAGATCGACGCTCGCCGTGCGGCTCAAGATGTCGGTCCGCCGGCGGCGGTCGAAGCGGTCTCCGGCGGATGCGCCGATCGGCTGGTCGCCGCCTCCGCACAGGATGTCGGTCAGCGCCATGATGTCGCGAAGGCTGAGATTGAGGCCTTGCGCGCCAATTGGCGGAAAAACGTGCGCGGCCTCGCCGATCAGGCACACGCGCCCTTTACCGAAGCGGCTGGCGGTCATGCCGGAGAGCGGCCAGACTTGCACGCTGTCCTCGACCGTGACTGTCCCGAGCATCGATTGCATGCGCTCCTCGACGGCGCGCCCCAGATCTTCAAGGGTCTTTGCGGCATTCGCCTCCGCGTCCCCGGGCTGTTGTACCCAGACGAGACTGGAGCGGTTGTTCGGCAGCGGAACCTGGGTGAACGGGCCGCTCTCTGTGTGGAATTCCGTCGAGACGTTCTGATGCGGCAAGCTATGGGAAAAGTTGAGCACCATGGCGGATTGCGGGTAGGACCAGGTGCGAACACCGATCCCGGCTGCCTCACGCACGGTGGAGCGCCTGCCATCGGCGCCGACGACGAAATCCGCCTCGATGGCCTCGCCATTGTCGAGCGCGATCGTCACGCCCGTCTTGCCGATCGAGACGGTCGACGCATTCGCTGCGTACCGCGTGAGGTTGCCTTCAGACGCGACCGCCTCGGCAAGAACGTCGAGCAACGACTGGTTCGGCATGTTGTAACCGAAGGCGTTGAGCCCGATTTCCGCCGAGCGGAAGGCGACAGTCGGCGCGCGCAGCAGGCGCTTCGTCCCGTCGATGATCTGCATGGTGGCGAGCGGGGCTGCGGAGGGCGCGATTTTTTCCCAGAGCGCCAGGCGCTCAAGGAAGCGGATGGACTGCTCCATCAGGGCGGTGGTGCGGCGGTCGCTCGCGGCATGGGGCGGTGCCACGAGCGCGACCTTGCGCCCGCCGCGCGCAAACGCCACGGCCGCGATCATTCCTGCCAGCCCGCCGCCGATAACGGCCACTTCTACCTGTGTCATCTCTTCACCCTGCTTGCGGTCATCATCGAAACTACCGACTTACCCTGTTGAAATCCATAAACGAAAAAAGGTAACGGATGAAAATGACGCAAAGAGTCGCTACCCTGCCGTCGCCGGCGCAGTTTTTGCTCTGGTAGCGTCCGCCAAAGGATGCATATTGAAACAAGGCTGCCTGCCGGGGCGGGCTGACAGAAGCGGGCGGTGCGGGGCGTATGAAGCTTTTCAAATACAGGCGCGTGCCCTATGCGGAGATGCGCGCGTTTTCCGTACATATCCTGACGGCCTCCGGCTCGTTTCTCGCCTTCCTCGGCGTGGTCGCGGCCGCGGAACACCGCTTCATCGACATGTTCTGGTGGCTGGGCCTGGCACTTCTCGTTGACGGTATAGACGGGCCAATCGCCCGCAAGGTGCGCGTCAAGGAGGTGTTGCCGAACTGGTCGGGAGACACGCTCGACAATATCATCGACTATGTCACCTACGTGCTTCTGCCGGCGTTCGCGCTCTATCAGAGCGGGATGATCGGCGAGCCTTGGTCGTTCGCCGCCGCCGGGATGATCGTGGTCTCGAGCGCCATCTATTATGCCGACACCGGCATGAAGACGGAGGAGTATTTCTTTTCCGGCTTCCCTGTCGTGTGGAACATGCTGGTCTTCACCCTTTTCGTGATCGGCGCCGACGCGACAACGGCAATGATCGTGGTTGGCGTTTCTGTCGTGCTGACGTTCCTGCCGATCAATTTTCTGCACCCGGTGCGCGTTCAACGCCTGCGTCCGCTCAATCTCGGCGTCTTCCTCATCTGGTCGCTGCTCGGCATGTATTCGCTGCTGACGCATTTCCAGCAACCGCAGTGGGCGACGCTCCTTTTCATTCTGTCCGGCATCTATATCTACTGCATCGGGGCCGTATTGCAGTTTGTCCCGGCGCTCGGGCGCAAGTAGAAAAGGTTTGGGACCATGCAGACGACCAAAGCCATACGCATTCATGAAAACGGCGGTCCGGAGGTCATGCGACTGGAAGACGTCGAACTGGAGGCGCCAAAAGCCGGTGAGGTGCAGATCCGCCACGCGGCGATCGGGCTGAACTTTATCGACGTCTACTTCCGCAGCGGCCTTTACAAGGCGCCGCACTTTCCGCTCGGCCTCGGCAAGGAAGCCGCCGGCACGGTGATTGCGGTCGGCCCCGGCGTGACCGATTTTGCGGTCGGCGACCGCGTCGCCTATGCCGGCAGCGACGGTGCCTACTGCGTCGAGCGCAACATCGAGAGGCGGCATCTGGTCAAGGTTCCCGATGGTATTCCGCTCGAAACGGCGGGGGCGATGATGCTGAAAGGCATGACTGCCGAATATCTCCTGAACCGGACGTTCAAGGTCGGGCAGGGAACCACGCTGCTCTTTCACGCCGCTGCCGGCGGCGTTGGCCTGATTGCAGGCCAGTGGGCGAAGGCGCTAGGAGCCGCGACCGTCATCGGCACGGCGGGATCGCCCGAGAAGGTCGCCTTGGCGCTGGAGCACGGCTATGACCACGTCATCGACTACAGCAAGGATGATTTCCTGACGCGGGTACGCGAGATAACCGGCGGAAAAGGCGTCGATGTGGTCTACGATTCCGTCGGTCGCGACACGTTCCCTCAGTCGCTCGACTGCCTGCGAACACGCGGCATGTGGGTCAGTTTCGGCCAGTCATCTGGCCCGATCGAGAATTTCACCCTTGCGACGTTGGCGCAGAAGGGTTCGCTCTTCGCCACCCGTCCGACGCTCTTCTCCTACATCGCGACCCCGGAAGAATTGCGGGCTAGCGCCGAGGCGTTATTTCATGTTGTGCAAAGCAACAAAGTGCGTATCAATATCAACCAGACCTATCCGCTGAGCGACGTCGCTCAAGCGCACAGGGATCTGGAAAGCAGAAAAACGAGTGGAACTACGCTGCTGATTCCCTAGAAGATTCCAAAATGGACCGGGCATCAGGAAGAAATGAGGGGATCGTGTCGTCATCCGATGCGCCGTCAACAGGCGCGTTATTGTCGGTTCGCAAGCTGACAAAATTTTTCGGCAGTTTTGCCGCCTGCAACGGAATTGATCTCGACGTGCAGCCGGGCGAAATCCATGCGCTGCTCGGCGAAAATGGCGCCGGCAAATCGACGCTGGTGAAGATGTTGTTCGGCGTTCTCGAGCCGACGGAAGGCGAGATCCTTTGGGAGGGGCGCCCTGTCGTCATCGGCTCCCCCGGCGAGGCGCGCCGCAATGGCATCGGCATGGTTTTCCAGCATTTTTCGCTGTTCGAAGCGCTGACTGTCGCAGAAAACATCGCGCTGTCGCTGGATGACAATATCTCGATCAACCGCATTTCCGACGAGGCATCGGCTCTTTCGCATGCCTACGGACTGCCGCTCGATCCGAAGGCGCATGTGGCCGATCTTTCTGTCGGCGAGCGCCAGCGCATCGAGATCGTGCGGGCGCTGATCCAGAATCCAAAGCTGATCATTCTCGACGAGCCGACTTCGGTGCTGACGCCGCAGGAGGCGGATCGTCTATTCGAGACGCTGTTCAAGCTGAAGGCGGAAGGCCGCTCGGTTCTCTACATCAGTCATCGCCTGGAGGAAGTGCAGCGTATCTGTGACCGCGCAACCGTACTGCGCCATGGCAGGGTGACGGGCGCTTGCGACCCCCGTCAGGAAACCACGGGCTCGCTCGCTCGCATGATGGTGGGTAGTGATGTCGCGGGCATCACCCATGAAGGCCGGGGTGAAAAGGGCGACGTTCAGCTCGAGGTCGCGCGGCTTTCCGTTCCCGCGCGCACTCCCTTTGCCATGTCGTTGAAGGAAATCTCGCTAAGCGTTCGGGCCGGCGAAGTGCTGGCGATCGCAGGCGTGGCCGGCAACGGCCAAAGCGAACTCTTCGATGCCGTTTCCGGCGAATATCCGGCGGCGAACTCTGAGGCGGTCAAGCTGCGGGGGCGGGCGGTCGGCAGAGAGGGCATCGGCGCGCGGCGGCTGCTCGGGGCAGGCTTCGTGCCCGAGGAACGCCACGGCCACGCTGCCGTGCCGTCGCTCAGACTTTCGGACAATCTCGTGCTGGCGCGCAGCCAATCCGACCGCAAGGCTTTTCTTTCCGGCGGCTTTTTGAAGGTCATCAAGCGGGGAGCGGTTCAGGCAGCCGCCAAACGCATTTCCGATGCCATGGACGTGCGCAAAAGCGGAGAGGATCCGCCGGCAGGCTCGCTTTCGGGCGGCAATCTGCAGAAATTCATCGTCGGCCGCGAACTCGACCGCCAACCGACCGTGCTTGTCGTCAATCAGCCGACCTGGGGCGTCGATGCGGGCGCTGCAAGCCGCATCCGCCAGGCGCTCGTCGATCTTGCCCGCAACGGTTCGGCAGTCTTGGTGATCAGCCAGGATCTCGACGAAATCTTCGAGGTGGCCACGGATATCGCCGTGATCTCCGAGGGGCGGCTGTCGCCGTCCTATCCCGCTCAGTCGCTTACCCGCGAAAAGATCGGTCTGCTGATGGGCGGGCTGCATGAATCGAAGGCGCATACGGAGGCGACGCATGCGCATTGAACTGGAAAAGCGTCCCAAGGCCTCCAAGCTCTACGGTTTCCTTTCGCCGATCCTGGCGCTGGCGTTGACGCTGATTGCCGGGCTGGTGATTTTTGCCTTCCTCGGCAAGGATCCGATCGAATCCCTCGATGCGATGTTCGTCGAACCGCTTCTGGACGTCTGGTCGCTGCACGAACTCGCGGTGAAGGCAGCGCCGCTGATCCTGATCGGTGCCGGCCTCGTGGTTTGCTACCGCTCGAACAACTGGAACATCGGCGCCGAAGGCCAGTATACGATCGGCGCGGTGTTTGGCTCCGCCATTCCCGTCTTGTTCTACGACTGGCATTCGCCCCTGGTGCTGCCGGCCATGATCATCCTCGGAGCGATCGGCGGCGCGCTCTACGCGGGTATTCCAGCGCTCTTGAAAGCGCACTTCAACACCAACGAGATCCTGACGAGCCTCATGCTGGTCTATATCGCGCAGCTGTTTCTCGATTGGCTGGTGCGCGGCGCGTGGCGCAATCCGGAAGGTCATAACTTTCCGGAATCGCGCGAATTTTCGCCGGAAGCGATCCTGCCGGCCATCTGGGCGGACTCTGGCCGTGCGCACTGGGGCTTCATCTTCGCGATCGTTGCCGCCGTCGTCATCTGGTTCATGATGCGCTACACGCTCAAGGGCTTCGAGGTAGTCGTGCTTGGCGAGGCCGAGCGGGCAGGGCGCTTTGCCGGCTTCTCGTCGCGGCGCATGGTCTGGTTCAGCTTCCTGCTTTCCGGCGCGCTCGCGGGTATCGCCGGCATTTCGGAAGTATCGGGCACCATCGGCCACCTGCAGCCGAACATCTCGCCGGGCTACGGCTTCACCGCGATTATCGTTGCCTTTCTCGGTCGCCTCAATCCGCTCGGGATCATCGCTTCAGGCCTTGTGTTGGCGCTCACCTATGTCGGCGGCGAAGCGGCCCAGCTTTCGATCGGCGTATCCGACAAGGTGACCTTCGCGTTCCGCGGGCTGTTGCTGTTCTTCGTGCTCTCCTGCGACACGCTGATCCTCTACCGGATCCGGATCGTCGGCCATCGTGCCAAGGCGGTCCTGAAGGAAGCGAGCACATGATCTTCGAAGCCATTCTGCTGACCGTTATCACCGCCGCGACGCCGCTCGTCATAGCAGCCCTCGGCGAGCTTGTGGCGGAGCGCTCCGGCGTGCTCAATCTCGGCGTCGAGGGCATGATGATCATGGGAGCAGTCGCGGCGTTCGCAACGGCCCAGATGAGCGGCTCACCTTATGTCGGCCTCGTCGGAGGGGCAGTCGCCGGCGCGTTGTTCTCCGTGCTGTTCGGCTTCCTGACCCTCACGCTCGTCACCAATCAGGTCGCGACGGGGCTCGCGCTGACGATCCTCGGCCTTGGCCTTTCTGGCATGCTCGGCGAACCCTATATCGGCGTCGAGGGCATTCGGCTACCGCCGATCGTCTTTCCGGTCCTTGCGGATATTCCGTTCGTCGGCCCGCTTCTCTTCAGCCAAGACCTGATCTTCTATCTCTCGATCGCTCTCGCTTTCGGCGTCAGCTGGTTCCTTTTCCGCAGCCGTCCGGGCCTGAAGCTTCGCGCCATCGGCGACAACCACGGCTCGGCGCATGCCCTCGGCATCGACGTTATCCGCACCCGCTACCTGGCTGTCATGTTCGGGGGCGCCTGTGCCGGCCTTGCCGGCGCGCAGCTTTCCCTCGTCTATACGCCGCAATGGGTGGAAGACATGTCGGCGGGGCGAGGCTGGATCACGCTTGCCCTCGTCGTCTTCGGATCCTGGCGGCCCTGGCGCGTCATGGCCGGCGGCTATCTCTTCGGTGCAGTGACCGTCGGGCAGCTGCATGCGCAGGCGCTCGGGGTCGCCATCCCGGCGCAATTTCTCTCGATGTTGCCCTATGCGGCGACTATTGTCGTCCTCATTATCATCTCACACAATCGCCGCACGACGCTGATCAACACGCCCGCGTCGCTCGGAAAGGCTTTCGTCCCGGAACGGTAACAAGAAGAACGGGACGGGATTGGAAAAACTGGAACCAACAGGGGTTATCATGAAAAAACTGACACTCGCACTCGTTGCCGCGGCCGCCGCGGTCTTGAGCTTCGGAACTGCCGCAAGCGCTGCTGACAAGGCCAAGATCTGCTTCGTCTACGTGGGCTCACACAATGACGGCGGCTATTCGCAGGCTCACGACCTTGGCCGCCAGCAGCTCGAAAAGGCGCTCGGCGACAAGATCACGACATCCTACCTCGAAAAGGTGCCGGAAGGCCCGGATGCCGAGCGCGCCATCGAGCGCCTGGCACGTTCCGGCTGCTCGCTGATCTTCTCGACCTCGTTCGGCTTCATGGACGCGACGGCAAAGGTTGCCGCCAAATATCCGAAAGTGAAGTTCGAGCATGCCACGGGCTTCAAGTCCGGCCCGAACATGGCCACCTACAATTCGCGCTTCTATGAAGGCCGCTACATCGACGGCCAGATCGCCGCCAAGATGTCGAAGAAGGGTGTAGCCGGCTACATCGCATCCTTCCCGATCCCGGAAGTCGTCATGGGCATCAACGCTTTCGAAGCGGGCGCCAAGTCGGTCAACCCGGACTTCAAGCTCAAGGTCATCTGGGTGAACACCTGGTTCGATCCGGGCAAGGAAGCTGACGCCGCCAAGGCGCTGATCGACCAGGGCGTCGATATCCTGACGCAGCACACCGACACGACCGCGCCGATGCAGGTTGCCGAACAGCGCGGCATCAAGGCATTCGGCCAGGCCTCCGACATGATCGCTGCCGGCCCGAAAGCTCAGCTGACAGCGATCGTCGACACCTGGGGCGCCTATTACGTCAAGCGCGTTCAGGCGCTTCTCGACGGCACCTGGAAAGCCGAGCAGAACTGGGACGGTCTGAAGGACGGCATTCTCACGATGGCGCCCTACACCAACATGCCTGACGACGTGAAGAAGATGGCCGAGGAGACCGAAGGCAAGATCAGGTCGGGCGCGCTTGCCCCGTTCACCGGCCCGATGAACAAGCAGGATGGCTCGGCCTGGCTGAAGGCCGGCGAGAAGGCTGACGACGGCACGCTTCTCGGCATGAACTTCTACATCGAAGGCGTCGACGACAAGCTGCCGAAGTGAGGTTCTCTAGATCTTGACGGTGAGGCGCGGCAATCGCGCCTTCCCGAGCGCATCGAACGTGAAATCCCGCCGTTTCGGCGGGATTTTTCGTCAGGGAAATTCCAGAAAAGTGTTTGCGGTTTTCCGTTCGCAACTCTGCGGAAACAAAAACTGGAACGCTTCCGAATTCGAAGAAGAACGGAAACGTTCCGCCGCGCTGATCGGCGCCTATTGCTCCAGGGCGTAAGTCACCGTGACGGTGACGTTATAGGTATTTTCTCCCCCCTGAATGGGGACGCCCGCATCCGCTGCCTTCATCATCGTCGCCCGGAAGACGGGCTGCGGCGACTGGTGGGCTGGAACCTCGCTGATATTGACGAGCCGGCCAAGTTTGACCCCGGCAGCCTCCGAGAGCGTTTTTGCCTTGGCGATGGCATCGGCGACCGCGAGCTTGCGGGCCTCGTTCAAGGCACCCTCCGGCTTGTCGTTGACGAACTGGATATCGCCGCCCTGGTTGACGCCGAGGCCGACGGCCTGATCGACCAACCCGCCGAGCTTGCTGAGATCGCGCACGCGCACCGTCAGCGTGTTCATCGCCTGATAGCCGACGACTTCCGGCGGTCGCTGCTGGCCGTCATTGCCGGATTGAAAATTGAACTGAGGCTGGATCGAGAAGCCGGTTGTCTGCAGGTCGCGTTCAGCAATGCCGCCGCTTTTCAGCGCTTCAAGCACCGAGGCCACCGTCTTGTTGTTTTCTGCAAGCGCCTCCTGCGCGGTCTTTGCCTGTTTCACCACGGACAGCGTGACGATCGCCGTATCGGGTGCCGCCACCGAGCGCCCTTCGCCGGCGACGGAAACGACCGCCTCACGCACCCGCTCATCGGCGGCGAAGGCGCCGCCAGCGGCGACAAGAAGCGATGCGCCGACAAGAGCGGGCAGGGCAATAAGCTTGATTTTTCTGGGGGACATAAGCCGATCCTTGAGTGATGGTCGAAGCAGAAACTATTTGCTCATTGATTGTGAAGGTATTGCGGCGGTGCCTTGTCGGAGAGCAAGAATTGGGCTACAGCCAGTTCGCTCCGGAGAACCATTGCTCCGGAACCCACGCGGCCGCACCCGGTCCGCGCCGGGCCTGTAGCTCAATGGTTAGAGCCGGCGGCTCATAACCGCTTGGTTGGGGGTTCAAGTCCTCCCGGGCCCACCAGTTAAATCAAGGGGTTAGCCGAAAGGCTAGCCCCTTTTGCTTTGCCGGTTTGGGCGGTGGCAACATAATGGCAACAATTTCTCGCAAAACGCCTCGCCCTCACGGCTGCCGGAGAGCGCGAAACAGGTCTGGGCGGCATCACAAGGCCATCCGCAGGCAAACCCGCGCTAGCGGGGCTGTAGGCACCGCGTTGTTATAGTCGCCGGAATGGTCCCCACCCTGTGAAATTGGTTGGCACGCCAGATTTAGGTTCTGGTGCCCGCCTTTAAGATGCGTTCTTCTCCCGGAATTCCGGTATAGGGACCGAGAAACCTTGCCGACGGCGTTCGGCAAGGTCATCAAGGTCGCCTTACGGCCCCTTGCGGACGCTGATTGACAGAACGGGAGATGGACACAAGTTGAAGGAAGTTTGCATCCGAAACTTGATTTGGGCACTTTTCCTAACGATCACACCCTCGACAATTGGGAGAAATAAAATGATCCTCGGCATGCGTGTAGCTTTGGCCATGACTGCTGTCTTTGCCGCAGGACAAGTTGAGGCCGAAGTACCTCTCGTGAACGCAACATGTCCCGGTAGCATTGAAGTCCATGCCGACGAGGGTGGTCCCATCTACATCAACGGCAAGGAAGGCAAATTGAAAGCCTTCAACAAAAACTACTATGAGGCCAGCCGAAACGGTGTGACCATCTCCCTTAGCATCAATCCAGACGGCTCCGCTGTGGTTTCTTATACGGCGAAGGGTGCAGGTAACGGCATCTGCACAGTCAGCGACGCTTCGTCATCAGTTCCGAACAATAAGCGCTCCGCAGAGATGAACGGCACGGGTGCCGTTGTCACGTCGGGCAACCGACCTGCATATTGTCGCGGAGAGGTCTCCGGAATGTACGGCACGAAACCCGCTTATGTGAAAACCGCCAAGCCAAAAACGACTTCATCCGGCACGACCATCGATGGCACGGTGGACAAGGGTAATGAAGGCATCAAGAAATTCCAATGCCGGTACGACGCAAAGGGGCGCTTCATCGACGTCATGGCACTGACGCCTGATGGTGAGTGATTTGTAGCGCAGCTTACCAAGTAAGCAACGTGTCGCAGAGACCTACTGTAGGCATGGGTATTCATCTCGTAGAGCAAAGAGCAACGCATCAGCGGCTTGCTTCTTTGCTGCACCGGGTGTTCTGTCGAGATAGTCTAAAAAGGTCACCACGACCTTGAGAGGGGTCACTTCATTGGGTGGCAAACAGAATGCACGGGCGGTCTCTGAAAACTCCAGCGCTCCCCCGAGAAAGCCCAAAAAGTAGGAGATACACGCCGCTTGTGTTTCTTCAGCATTGACCCTGCATATTGCCTTTAATTGACCTGATGAGATCATATGCCTTTAAACGGCCCGCGAAGGCGGAACATAAAGCAGTTATTTCAGGCGTTTGCGTTTCAATGGGGTCCAGGACGCGCGGCTGACCCGCGCACCCTGTCCAAACGGCTGATTTCTCGTAGATGTTGAAGTCGAAGTATTTTTTTGAGAACGCTTCGTAGGTGCCGTTGGCACGGAAGTTATGATCCCACGTGACGAGCTTGAAGGCCCCACCCGTCACGCTGGAAACTGCTTGCAGCGATGAGACGAGTGAAATCTCGAAACTGCTACGTGTTCGGCATGGCGCGTGCGGAGCGAGGCGTCATTTGAGGTCTAGCGCTCGCCGGGACGAGGCGAAATGGAACAAGCTGCTTGCGGCAATCACGCAGGCCCCGAGCAAGGTCCAGGCGGTGGGCATGGTTCCCCAAACAATCCAGGTGATCCCTGCCGACCAGATCAGGCCTGAATACGCATATGGTGCAAGATCAGAGGCGAGGGCCAGTCGGTAGGCGAGCGAGGCCAAACCGATGCCGAGGCTCGAGCAGAGTGCCGCCGCCGTGAAGAACATCAGATCTTCGCTGCGCATCGGCGTCCAGTCTGCGAGCGCCAAGGGCGAGACGAGCAACGCGGAAAAGGCCGCGCTGAGGAAGCTGACGGTCCAAAGATTGTCCGCCTCCGGGATCCAGCGTGACGTCAGTGAATTTGCCGCGTAAAGGAAGCTGGCCGCGAGAATGCAAAGCGATGCCGGTTGGAAGGCGTCAGCGCCGGGCCGGATTGCGATTATGACGCCGGCGAAGCTGCAGATAGCCGCTGCCCATTTCTGCAGGCCTACAGCCTCCTTGAAGATGAGCGTTGTCGCCAGCGTAACGATCAAGGGCGAGGAAAACAGGATCACTGTCGCTTCGGTGATGCTGAGATATTGCAGGCCAGTGATGTAGAGATAGGCCGCCAGAAGGTTAAGCGCGCCACGCATGCCGTGGAATAGGATCCTGGACGACCAGCGGACGCGGGCCCGGCCGATCACCACCGCCATAACAGCGAGCAAGGGCAGGGCAATCAGGCTGCGCACAAGGATAATCTCAGAGATGCCGTAACGGACAGAAAGGAACTTTGTAAAAGTATCGTTAAGATTGAAGCAGAGCGACGCAGTGCACATCATTGCGATCCCTTGCCCTGCTCGCGAAGGCGTATGCATTAGCCGAACCCTCCCATCGTCGGTGTTCCCTTCCTTTGACCCTTCACACCGGCAATCGCCGCGCCGGTCACCCCTACGCCAGGCGGCGCGCCTTCGTTGCAGAAGCGAACGGAAGATGATCTGCCAGCCGGTCGCAGCGCTAGACATGCACAGGCCCATTATTGTCCGTCATTTATTTGGACGTCCAACAAAATATTTTGACAGAGCTATCAGAGTTTGTTGGGTCGGACAACGAAAACCTTGATGCTGATAAGCGGGAAAACCTAGCGCTGTAAACGAGATGGCGGGTCCATGGCCCCGCCACCGACAACCTTGGTTGTTTCCTCGATGGCGGACTGTATGTCCGCCTGCTACTTCCGCGGAAAGGGCGCGCGCCCGTCTGGCCGCACACCGAACCGAACGGCCGCATTCACTGCCGAAGGGCGACGATGCTCTCACGATCCGCAACGTTGATCTTGCTCGAGGCGAACTCGATATCGATTTCGTCATCCATGAGAGCGACAACGTCCCTGGCGCCGCATGGGACTTGAAGACAAGGGCAGGCGATCGCGCCGGCCTGATGGGGCCCGGTCGGCGGCGGCATGCCGGAAGCCAACGGCTTCAGCGTCGCCGCCTATTGGCAACTTCATTGATTTGACGCCGCCTCAGCGGCGAGCGGCTACGACGGTTTCCGCAGGTCGAGGGGGCGCTTGCGCGCCATCCTGCCGTTCGCGATCTCAGACCTCCAGAATCGCCTTGATCACGCCCGCCTCGGGCCGCGCCCATTCCTTCATCAACGCAGCGCCGTCCTCGAGGCGGCCGCGATGGGTGTTGAGCGCACGCGTCGCCACCCGTCCACCCTCGATCTGGCGGACCACCTCGGCGAAATCGTCAGGCTGGGCGTTGCGGCTGGCCAAGAGCGTCGCTTCCCGCTTGTGAAACTCCGGATCCGAAAAGGTGATATCCTGACGCACGACGGAGAGCAGCACATAGCGCGCACCGTGGGCAAGGAAGCCGAAGCCGCGCTCGATCGGGACGGCATTGCCCGTCGCGTCGATCACCACATCAAAGCCATCGCCACCGGTCATCCGGGCGGCCTCCGCTTCGGCGGAGGAGTCAGCGAGGAGGGAAGCGTCGGCGCCGAGCTGGTCGGTCGCAAAAGCCAGGCGATCGGCCCGGGTGTCCATGACCGTTACATGCGCCCCCCGGGCCTTTGCGAAGATGGCGGCCGACATGCCGATCGGGCCGGAACCGGTGACAAGCACGCGGTCGGCGGCGGTGATGGCGCCCCGCTTGACGCCATGCGCGCCGATCGCCAGAAACTCGATCATCGCCGCGTCTTCCAGCGCGATGCCGCCCGTCGGCACCACATTCGTCTCAGGCACCGACACATACTCAGCCATGCCGCCGTCGCAGTGAACACCCAGCACCCGGATCGACTGGCAGGCGTTCGTCAACCCCTTGCGGCAGGCGCGGCAGGCGCCGCAGGAAAGATAGGGCACGATATAAACCGGATCGCCCGCCTTTAGCCGGCTGGCCTCCGGCGCTTCCTCCACAGTGCCCGAGAGCTCGTGGCCCATGACGCGGGGATATTCGAGGAAAGGGTGCTTGCCGGCGAAGATGTGAAAGTCCGTGCCGCAGACGCCGACATGCCGGATACGGACGAGAACCTCGCTCGCGCCGCGCATTGGCACAGGGCGGGAGACGAGCGCGAGACGTCCGGGTTCCTCGCAAAGAAGCGCTTTCATATCGGTGATCCTATTCTTGAGTGACCCTATTCTCGGGAAGGCACAGGCATCCTCGCGTTTCACAACAGCGAAAATCCACTATCTCATTGTTGCCACGCAATTCCGGCCCCAATCGCGGGGCGTGCCTTGGCCGGAATTGGTCGAGCGGCCGTGTGCCGGCCGCTTCTTTTTCACGCGTTGCGAACGGCTTACTTCGGCATTTCGGCCGGAAGATCGACGTTATTGTATTTTTTGTAGACCTCGTTGAGCTTGCCGCTTGCGAGATCAGCCTTGACCCACTCGTTGACCGCCGCCTTCAGCGCGTCTTCGCCCTGGCGCAAGCCGACGGCATAAGGATTGACCTTGAGCACGAATTTGACTTCCAGCGGATCGTTCGTGCGGCGTTCGTTGACGGCATTCATGATCTGCGGAGCCGAGATCATGATGTTGTTCTGGTCGGAGACCAGCGCGGTGACGAGCGTTGCGTCGTCGTCGTAGCGCACGATATTGGCTTCCGTCGCCTGGGTCGTCGCTACCTTGTCGTTGGTGGTACCGCGGGTGGTGGCGACGATCTTGCCCTTGAGATCCGCGACGCCCTTGATGTCGACGCTCTTCGGCGCGGCGGCGATGACCTGGATGACGCCGTGCGGATCGGCAAAATCGATCACCTGCTTGCGCTCATCGCTGATGGAGAGCGAGGCGACGACCACATCCGCCTTGTTGGTGAGCAGGAAGGGAATGCGGTTGGGGCTCGTCACCTCGACGATTTCGAGCTTCACGCCGAGATGCGCGGCAAGAAGCTTGGCGCTTTCCACCTCGGAGCCGGTCGGCTGCATGTTGCCGTCCCGCATGCCGAAGGGCGGCGAGCCGAGGTCGATGGCGGCGCGCAGGCTGCCGCGCGCCTTGATGTCGGCGAGCGCGTCGGCGAAAGCGACGGCCGGGATGGTGGAAAAGAGGGCAAGCGCCAGAGCACTCGTCATCAGGGTTCTGCGTTTCATGTTTTGATCTCCTCCTTGAGGTGGTTGGATGGATTAAAGGCCGTTGCTCAGGAACGTGTTCAGCTCTTCCGTCTGCGGATTGTCGAGCATCGCGCCGGGACCGGCCTCCCAGACCTTGCCCTTGTGCATGAAGATCACTTTGCTCGCCACTTTGCGGGCGAAAGCCATTTCGTGGGTGACGAGGATCATGCTCATGCCGCCACGGGCGAGGTCTTCCATGACGCGCAGCACCTCGCCTGTTAGTTGCGGGTCGAGCGCCGAGGTGACCTCGTCGAAGAGCATCAGCTTGGGCTGCATGGCGAGCGAGCGGGCGATGGCGACGCGCTGCTGCTGGCCTCCTGAAAGCTGCTCGGGATAGGAGTCGGCCTTCTCGGAGAGACCGACGCGGGAAAGTACGCTTTCGGCCAGTGTCCGCGCCTCCGCCTTGCGGATGTTCTTCACGCAGATGGGCGCCAGCATGATGTTCTGCGCTACCGTCAGGTGCGGGAACAGATTGTAGCTTTGGAACACGATCCCGACGTCGCGACGCAACGCCCGGCGATCCAACTTGGTGTCGTGAATCTTGTGGCCGCAGACGACGATCTCGCCGCCTTCGATGGTCTCCAGCGCGTTGATGCAGCGAAGCGCCGTCGACTTTCCCGAACCAGAGGCGCCAATCACGGCGACCACCTCGCCGGAGCCGACCTCAAAGCTAACTCCCTTCAGAACCTGCAGGGCCCCGAAGCTCTTTTCGACATTGGTAAGGCTAACGACGGCCGACATTGAGTTTCCTTTCGAGGCTACGGCTCCAGACGGAGAGGGGGAAGCAGATGGCGAAGTAGAAGGCGGCGACGACCAGGAATACCGTGAAGGGCTCGAAGATCGTATTGTTGACGAGCTTGCCGGCCTGGGCAAGTTCGATGAAGCCGACGACAGAGGCGAGCGAGGTGTTCTTGACGATCTGCACGAGGAAGCCGACCGTCGGCGCCGTGGCGATGCGCATCGCTTGCGGCAAAATCACCCGCGTCATGCGCTGCCAGCGGGTGAGCGCCAGGCACTCGGCCGCCTCCCACTGGGTTTTGGGAACGGATTGGAGGCAGCCGCGCCAGATCTCCGCGAGGAAGGCGGAGGCGTAGATGACAAGGCCAAGGCCGGCGGCGACGATGGCCGGCAGGCTGTCGAAACCGATGACGGCAAGGCCGAAATAGAAGAGGAACAGCGTGACGAGCAGCGGCGTGCCCTGCACGATCTGGATATAGCCGGCGGCGAACCGCCGTAGAAGCGCGTTCGGCGAAATGCGGGCGAGCGCCAGCAGCAAGCCGAGAACGGAGCCACCGACGAAGGCGATGACCGAGAGACCGATGGTCCACAGCGCACCGAAGGCGATGAATTCGATATGGGTGGAGGTAAGATGCATGTCCGGTTCCTCCTCAGATGGCCGTGCCGAGCTTGCGGCGGCGGGGGAAGATGAAGAGACCCAACAGGGTGAAGGCCGTCCGCACCACGAAGGAGAGGACGATGTAGAGGACCCCGGTGACGATGTAGGTCTCGAACGAGCGGAACGTGTCGGACTGGATGCGGTTGGCGACCGCCGTCAGTTCCTCGGCGGAAATCTGCGAGGTGATCGATGAGGCGAGCATCAGGAGCACGTACTGGCTGGTGAGCGCCGGATAGACACGCTCGATCGCGGGGCGGATGATAACGTGCCAGTAGGTCTGGGCGCGCGTCAGTCCGAGACACTCGGCCGCTTCCAGCTGCGACTTATGGATTGACTCGAGGCCGGCGCGTACGATCTCGCAGGTATAGGCGCCGACATTGACGACAAGCGCGGCGACGGCGGCAGTATTTGCCGTCACTTTCAGCCCGAGCGAGGCAAAGCCGAAATAGACGAGGAAGATCTGAACCAGCAGCGGCGTGTTGCGGATCGTCTCGACATAGATCGCGGCTAGCGTACGAAGCCAGGGCGGCCCATCCGCTCGCGCGATGGCGCAGAGCGTGCCGACGACAAAACCGAAGACCGTGGCGAGCGCCGACAGCTTCAACGTCAGCCAGACGCCCTGAAGGAAGACCGGCCAGTAGGGCAGGAGGGCGGAGAAGTTGAATGTGTAGCTCATGCTGCCACCCTTTGGCGGGAAACGATGGACCGGAGGACCGGCGCGGGCGTGCCTGCCCAGTCGAGGAAGGCGGCGACACGCCGCTCGACCTTCAGTGCGTGGTTGCTGGCGATGTCGGCGATGCGATGGTCAAGATAGGGATTGCGAAAGCGGTCCATGGTGGTCCCGACATAGGCGCGCGCCGTATCCCCCATGCCGTGCGAGGCGAAGCCGGGCATGACCTCGTCGCGATAGACCGCCTCGAGGCGCGCGGCAACCGCGGGATCGTCAAGGATTACGCGCACGGTCTCGTCCGCTGGTCGGGCTTCCTCCTGCCAGATGTCGGCGAGCACGGTATGGCCGAGATTGAGGATGTAGAGCTTCAGCCGCTCGTAAGGCGCGAGGTCGTCCGTCAGCACGATGGCCGGATGGTCGCAGGGCAGACGCAGCCCAGGCGCCCGCTCGATCGCCCAGAGCGCGTAGGGCTCGGCGACCGCGCCGGCGGGTTCCAGCGGCTCGGAGACGATGCGGTCTACCAGCGTATTGGCGAAGACAACCTCCTTTTTGAGAAAGCGTAGGAAATCCACGCCGGCTTCGGCCCTGGTCGCGATATCGCGGACGATGCCCTCAAGTACTGGGCCGTTGCGGTTGACGAGTTCGCAGGGCAGGATCGTTAGCGCCCGGCCGCCGCGCTGCCAGCGCGCATAAAGAAGCTGAGCAAGCTTGCCCGGAAAGGAGGCAAGCGGCGTTTCAGGGTTGAGGCCGGCGGAGTCTTCGCTTTGGGCGACGGCATAGCCTGCGTCACCCGTGTTTGAGAGGATTATATCGGCTTCGTCGGCGAAGAGATCGATGATCGCGTTCCAGTCACGAGCGGTCGAAAGGCCACGCGACACGCTCTTCACCATCTCGCGGCGCTCGATCGGCTTTCCGTCTTCGATGCCGCGGATAATCACCGGAAAGCCCGCCGGATCGCTGAAGGCCGCAAGCCGTCCTGCTCTCTCCGGCGCCCCGGAGGTCTGGATTATGACGACGGGCGGCACGTCCTGACCCGCCACCCGCGCTTCATGCAGGAAGAGGTCCGCATGGGCTTGGAGAAAGCGGCTCGTGCCGAACTGAAGGATGAGCCCAGCCATCAGATGAACCTCCCAGCCCGGACGACGCAGGACCCGAGGCCGGCATGCAGAAAGGGATAGTAAGGTCTGGAGCGTCCAG
This sequence comes from Rhizobium sp. RAF56, assembly GCF_052113965.1. Taxonomy (NCBI): domain Bacteria; kingdom Pseudomonadati; phylum Pseudomonadota; class Alphaproteobacteria; order Hyphomicrobiales; family Rhizobiaceae; genus Rhizobium; species Rhizobium sp. RAF56. Next base: position 41,282 of record NZ_JBFRDU010000003.1, on the reverse strand, counting down.
TGACCGCGTGCATGAATTCCTCCTTTTCAGGCCGCAATCTGTTCTTTGTGGATAAAAGACATTTCGCTTTAGTGCAAGTGTTTTTTATATAAAAAAAGCAAAGTGAGAAAATTGCGCGCAGGGAGCGCGCCATGAAGAGGTGAACGCTGCGCTGCAAAGCGGCCACACGGCGCAAGCGCGCGCGGCCCGCGGCTGCACCCGATTGCCGCGCGCGCGGCTTCCTTGCCTCCATCCAAATTGCCGCGGACGGACGGTCTGGGTTCCTCGAAAACGTTGCATTACAAAAACCAGATGTATTGCATTAGCTATTTCTGATGCTAGTTTCGCCCGCAATGGCCGGCGCCCAAACGGAATAGGGAAGGGCGCAGAAAGGCCAGAAGCAATGAAAAGCCTAAGGGGAATCAATGGCAAAGCTTAGTAAACTGCTCAAGGCAGGTGTGTTCGCGGTCGGCATCCTGGGTGTGGGAGCCTTTCAGTTCGCGGCGCCGGCATTCGCCGAGATGGTCTACAACCGTGGCAACTCGGAAGATCCGGAATCGCTTGATCCACACAAGACATCGACCGTGAACGAAGCGCATATCCTGCGCGATCTCTTCCAGGGTCTGGTCATGCAGGACAGCAAGGCTGAGCTGATACCAGGGGCCGCCGAGAGCTGGACAGTCTCGAAAGATGGCGCTGTCTATACGTTCAAGCTCCGCGCCGATGGCAAATGGTCCGATGGAACGCCGGTGACGGCAGACGATTTCGTCTATTCCTTCCGTCGTCTTCTCGATCCGAAGACAGGCGCCGAGTATGCCTCGATGCTCTACGTGATCAAGAACGGCGAGGAGCTCAACACCGCCAAGGCAAAGCCCGAGGATCTGGGCGTCAAGGCGATCGATCCCAAAACGCTGGAGATCACGCTTAAGTCCGCAACGCCGTACTTCCTCGAGATGCTGACGCATCAGGCGACCTATCCGGTCAACAAGGCCTCGATCGAAAAGCTCGGCGCCGACTGGATCAAGCCAGGCAACCTCGTTTCCAACGGCGCCTTCAAGCTTACCGAATTCGTGCCCAACGACCACATCAAGCTGGTCAAGAATCCCGAGTTCTTCGATGCGGCTTCCGTGAAGCTCGACGTCGTCAACTACATTCCGACAGAGGATCGTTCCACCGCGATCAAGCGCTTCGAGGCGGGTGAGCTCGACTCGAACGACGATCTGCCAACCGAACAATTGGCCGACCTCAAGGCGAAATTCGGCGACCAGCTGCATATCGGCCCGTTCCTCGGCACCTACTACTACGCCATCAAGACCGACAAGGAGCCGTGGAGCAATCCCGAGCTGCGCAACGCCGTGTCCATGGCGATCGACCGCGACTTCCTTGCCGAGAAAGTCTGGCAGGGCGCGATGCTTCCCGGCTATTCGATGGTGCCTCCCGGTATCAAGGGCTATGAGGCGCAGAAGGCCACGTTCGCCGACAAGTCCCAGCTCGACCGCGAGGATGACGCCAAGGCCGTTCTTGAAAAGCTCGGCTATGGCCCGAACCATCCGCTGAAGATGGAAATCCGCTACAACACCTCGGAAAACCACAAGAATACGGCCGTGGCGATCCAGGAACAGCTGAAGCCGCTTGGCATCGAGGTGACGCTGCTCAATGAGGATATGAAGAGCCACTACTCTCATCTCGAGCACAAGGGAGATTTCGACGTGGCACGCGCCGCTTGGGTCGCGGACTATCAGGACCCGGAATCCTTCCTCGGCATCTCTCGCAAGGCGAGCGGCAACAACTACTCGAACTTCAACAATCCGAAATTCGAGGAGATGATGGACAAGGCGTCGGCGGATGGAGCCAACGCGGAGGCGCGCTTCAAGGACCTACAGGGCGCCGAGCGCGTGCTGGTCGACAACGTCGGCCAGATTCCGCTGCTGTACTACAGCTATCACGATATCGTCTCGTCCAAGCTTACCGGTTTCGATGACAACGTCATGGACGTGCATCCGAGCCGTTTCATCAGCAAAGCCCAGTAATATTATCGGATGGAAGAGCCGCCGCGTAATCCGCGGCGGCTCTTCCATCCCCAAATTAGGGTGGGCTAAATGCTGACCTATGTTCTGCGACGGCTGCTGACGGCCATTCCGACCATGTTCGTGATCGTCACGCTGTCTTTCTTCCTCATTCGTATTGCACCCGGCGGCCCCTTCAACCAGGAGCATGGCCTTATGCCGGAGGTCAAAGCCAATCTCGAGCGGGAATTCGGCCTCGACCAGCCGCTTTGGCGGCAATATGCGCACTATCTCAACAATCTGGTGCACGGCGACTTCGGTCCGAGCTACAACATGCCGGACTTCACCGTCGCGGAAATCTTCCGCCAGGGGCTCGGCGTGTCGGCTCAGCTCGGCGCCTCGGCACTTATCCTGGCGCTTTTTGTCGGCGGTGCGCTGGGTATCGCCGCGGCGCTGAAGCAGAACAAGGTCGAGGACTATGCGGTGATCGCGGTGGCGACCGCCGGCAGCACCATACCGACCTTCGTTATTGCGCCGCTCATCCAGCTGATGTTCGCGCTGTCGCTGAAGCTGATCCCGGTCGCCGGCTGGGGCGGCGGCGCCTTCGTCAACAAGCTGGGGCCGATCATCACGCTTGCGCTGCCGCAGATCGCCATCGTCGCGCGCCTGATGCGCGGTTCGATGATCGAGGCGATGCGCGCCCATCACATCCGCACCGCCCGCGCGCTCGGCCTGTCGAGCTGGTCGATCGTGGTCCGGCACGCGTTGCGTTCCGCCGTGCTGCCGATCGTTTCCTATGCCGGCCCGGCGGCTGCGGCCTTGATGACAGGATCGATCGTGGTCGAGACGGTCTTCCAGATCCCGGGTGTCGGCCGTCATTTCGTCAATGCGGCGCTCAACCGCGACTATACGCTGGTCATGGGCACGGTCGTCGTCATCGCCATCTTCACCATTGTTTTCAATCTGATCGTTGACGTTCTCTACGCCGCGATCGACCCGAGGGTGCGCTATGACTGATATCGCTACGCTCGACGCAATTCCGGCGCCTGTTGCCGGCCGCTCCTTCTGGCAGGACGCCTGGCGAAGGCTGCGCAACAACCGCGCCGCCGTTGCCGGCTTGATCTATCTGGCGATCGTGTCGGTTGCCTGTATCGCCGGCCCCTATTTCGTCCCGCACAACTATACCGACATCTATGCCGACTACGTGCGCACGCCGCCGTCTTTCTCCGCCTACCCCAAGGCGGACAAGATCGAGGGCGCCTTGAAAGAGGTGACCCAGCGCATGCGTGTCGAGGTCAAGGATTGGCGGCAGGAGACCAACCGCGTCTTCTTCACCGTCACCTCCGGCAACGCCATCGACGAGCGCAGCAGCCGCTATATCGATCGTTCGGACGCCTTTGACGACGCGAAGATGGAAAGCCGCTCGGATGACGGCAAGGAGATGCAGTTCAGCGCCGCCGTCAAGCAGCAGTATTTCCTGTTCGGAACCGACAATACCGGGCGCGATCTATTGTCCCGAACCCTCGTGGCGGGGCGGGTGTCGCTTGCGATCGGCCTGCTCGCCGGCGTCGTGGCCGTGGTGATCGGCGTCATCTACGGCTCCGCCGCCGGCTTTTTCGGCGGCAAGACCGACGAGATCATGATGCGCATCGTCGACATACTCTATTCGCTGCCGTTCATCTTCTTCGTCATCATGCTGGTGGTGTTCTTCGGCCGCAATTTCGTGTTGATGTTCCTCGCCGTCGGCGCGGTGATGTGGCTCGATATGGCTCGTATCGTCCGCGGTCAGGCACTGTCGATCCGGCGGCAGGAATACGTTCAGGCCGCTGAAGCGCTCGGCGTCTCGTCCTTCGGCATCCTCTTCCGTCACGTCGTGCCCAATCTGCTCGGTCCTGTCGTCATCTACATGACGCTGCTGGTGCCCCAGGTCATCATATTGGAAAGCTTCCTTTCCTTCCTCGGCCTCGGCGTCCAGGAACCGATGACAAGCTGGGGTGTGCTGATTTCCGTTGGCGCCAATAATCTGGGCACGGCCAACTGGTTGCTTTTGTTTCCTGCCTTCTTCCTCGTCTCGACCCTGTTCGCCCTCAATTTTGTCGGCGACGGACTGCGCGACGCGCTCGACCCGAAAGACCGCTGACATGACGGACACAACCACTCCTATTCTCAGTGTCCGCGATCTGACGGTCAGCTTCGCCACGGCCGACGGCGAGGTCGCGGCGGTCAAAGGCGTCGACCTCAACGTCAACGCCGGGGAAACCGTCGGCATCGTCGGCGAATCCGGTTCCGGAAAGAGCCAGACGATGATGGCGCTGATGGGCCTGCTTGCCGCCAACGGCAAGGCGGCGGGTTCCGCCAGGTACCGCGGCACGGAACTGGTCGGCTTGCGAAAGCAGGAACTCGACAGGATCCGCGGCGAGAAGATCACCATGATCTTTCAGGAGCCGATGACCTCGCTCGACCCGCTCTACCGCATCGGCGACCAAATCGCCGAGCCGCTGATCCGCCACAAGCAATACACGCGCAAGTCAGCCCGTCCACGGGTGCTTGAGCTCCTGAAGCTCGTCGGCATTCCCGAGCCGGAACGCCGTATCGACGCCTATCCGCACGAGATGTCGGGCGGCCAGCGCCAGCGCGTGATGATCGCGATGGCACTCGCCAACGATCCCGATATCCTGATCGCCGACGAACCGACAACGGCACTCGACGTCACCATCCAGGCGCAGATCCTCACCCTCTTGGCGGAGCTGCAAAGCAAGCTGAAGATGGCCATCGTCTTCATCACCCACGATCTCGGCATCGTCAGGCGCTTCTGCGACCGCGTCTACGTCATGCAGTCCGGGCGGGTGGTGGAGACGGGGGAGGTGGAGCAGATGTTCGACGCCCCTCGTCACCCCTATACGAAAATGCTGCTCGCCGCCGAGCCGACCGGCCGCAAGATTCCCGCGCCGGCGGGCGCTCCCACCGTGCTTAGCGGCAAGGAGGTGCAGGTCCGCTTCAAGACAGGGGGCGGCCTGTTCAAGGGGCCGCCGACCTACCTTCAGGCGGTGGACCGGATCGATATCGACGTCCGTCAAGGCCAGACCATCGGCATAGTCGGGGAATCCGGTTCGGGCAAATCGACGCTTGGCCGCGCCCTTTTGCGAATGCTGTCGAGCTCCGGCCGCATCGTCTTTCTCGGCCGGGATATCTCAGGGGCGAGCGTTGGCGACATGCGGCCGTTACGGCGTGAGCTACAAGTCGTCTTCCAGGATCCGTTCGGATCCTTGTCGCCGCGCTTGACGGTCGGGCAGATCGTCACCGAGGGACTATTGGTCCACGAGCCATCGCTATCCGCACGCGAGCGCGATGCCCGCGCGGTGGAGGCGCTGCGGGAGGTCAATCTCGATCCAGTGATGCGCAACCGTTATCCGCATGAGTTCTCGGGCGGCCAGCGCCAGCGTATCGCCATTGCCCGCGCCATGATCCTGAAGCCGAAGGTCGTGATCCTCGACGAACCCACTTCGGCGCTTGACCGTTCGGTGCAAAGGCAGATCGTCGATCTCCTGCGCGACCTGCAAAAGGCGCACGACCTCTCCTACCTGTTCATCAGCCACGACTTGGCGGTCGTCCGGGCGATGGCGGATGAGATCATCGTGATGCGGCACGGCCGCGTCGTCGAGCGTGGCTCGGTCAACGAGATCTTCGATCACCCGACAGATCCCTATACGCAGGCGTTGATGGCCGCCGCCGTCGACCAGACGCGCTTCAAGCAGCGGCTCTAACGCACCGCCTGCATCCAGACTCGGACCACGGATTCATCCTATCCGGCTATGACCCGATAGAACCTCGACCCGGCACGATCTCAGTCGTGCCGGGTCGAAGGATGTTCAGGGAACAGGGTAGGAGTGCCTACCTTGGTCTTATGCCAGCACCGTATCGCGTGCTTCCGAGCGGCTGGCGACGATCGCACCGAGCACGGCCGCCAGCGGGATGAGCCATGGCGCATAGTCAAGCAGGCCAAGGCTTCCGGTCAGCGTCGAGTAGTTCTCGATGACCAGCACGGCTGCGACCGCCAGGCCCACCGTTGAAAGCACAGCGATCAAGAGATGCAGGGACACGCTCTTCATCTCGTGACGGGTGTGCCAGGTGAAAATGGCGACCGAAAGCGAGGTTGCGGCTTGAAGCAGGATGATCCCGAGAGCTGCAAGGCCGAAGGTGCTCGAGAGCACCGTCATCAGCGGATCCGCGCCGCCGATGGCGAAGAGGGCGACAACAACGGCGGTGAAGACGCTCACGACGACGCTGGCGACATGGGGGGACTGCAGCTTCGGGTGCAGCGCCGAGAATGCGCGGGGCAACATTCCCTCTCTGCTCAGCGCGAAAAGGTATCGCGATGCGGCGTTATGCAAAGCGATCGTCGCTGCCAGCGCGCTGGTCATCATCAGGAACTCGACCGCGACGATGAAAGCAGGCGTCGTGTATTGCGCAAAGGCGCGGAATACCAGCGTACCCGGATTTTCGGCCGCAGCGGCAACGATCTTGTCGTCACCGAAGGCGATAACCACGCTCCACATAGCGATCGCATAGAAGACGGCGATAAAGAGGACCGCGGCGATAAGAGCCCGGCTGACGGTGACATGACCCTCGCGGGCCTCTTCGCTGTAGATCGCGGCGGATTCGAATCCGAGAAACGACACGAATGCGAACATCAGGCCGATACCGAGCGACCCGCTGAAAATGCCGGAGAGGCTGAAAGAGGTGAACGTCACTGTCGCGGCACTCGAAGGCCAGAAGACCGCGACCGCCAATACTGTCAGGATCAAGACCTCCAACGTCAGCAAGACGGACAGCATGCGGGCGCCGAGGGTGATCTCCCGATACCCGACCAGCCCGACGATCACCAGCGAGAGCGCTGCCCAGAACGTCCAGGAGACGTCGAGCCCCAGATTTTCCGTGAAGAAGAGGTTTGCAAAGAAGCCGAAGCCCGCGGCACTTCCGACGACCATCATGCCGTAGACGATGATGGCGATGAATGCCGCCGCGCCGCCGGCATGGCGCCCGAGACCGTGGCGGACATAGGCATAGAATGCGCCGCCGTGGCGGACATGCGGGCTCATGCGAACGAAGCCGATTGCAAAGAGGATGAGCACGAGGCCCGCGATCAGGTAGGAGGCCGGCATGCCCACGCCATTGCCGAGAAGAACGCCGAGCGCGCCATTCCCGACGATGGCGGCGAGCGGCGCTGCGGCGGCGACGACAAGAAAGAAGATATCAAGAGCCCCGAGGCTGCGTTTTGGTGCGGTGGATGACATGGATTGATGTCCCAAGTAGAGCTGAAGGTAAACGTTGGCGTTTGAGAAGGCCGGATCAGGGCAGGGTGACGCGCTTGCCCGTCAAAGGAGTGGGGAAGGGACCGCGCTGCAGCTTATCATTCTCGTCATAGAACTTCGCTGTTGCAGTTCCCGTCAACGTTTCACCGGAGACGGCGATTTCATAGGAAATCTCGCCACGGCTTGCAAACTTGTGCGTGGCGCGATCGGCGGTGATTTCCACGAACTTGCCGACGATCTTCCCGTCCTTGCTCGCCCAGATGCCTTTTCCGTCACTGTCGCTGGTGTTTTCATCCCCCATGTCCGGGTTGGCCTGCTGCATCGTGCCGTCGGCATTGAAGACGAACATGTGGTAGGGGAAAGGCGCGTCGGCAGCCTTGACGACCCATACGCCGACGATCGCGTCGTCCGAGGCGGTTGCCGGGGTCATGCCGCATAGAAGCGAGAGAAGGGCGGCTGCCGCGAGCGGACGCCCCAGTCTTCTCACCCGGTCGGTTGTTTTCTTAAGGTGTAGAATTTGCATCGAAAGTCTCCCAGTTGATCTTCGTTCAAGTGCCCGCGCCCCTCTCGTCCGTTCCCGAATTGTGATTGTGCGTCTTCGAGAGGGCGCGCGCGATAAGGTTCAGCCGTTGTGCCAGACGCGCCACATTTCCTTGGCTTCGCTCCAGCCTTCGTCACCCTCGGGCCCGGCGGGCGTGTAGCGCGCGCCGGGCACATCGTGCGCCGGCAGCGTCCACGAGCCACGCTCGACCAGCCTGTTGATGTTGCCGCGATATATCTCGTCGACGGCCGCGTGATGATCGGGTTTCCGATCGAGCCACAGGTTTCGCGGATGGATCGGCTTTTCGTACATGCGCGCGAAAAGCTCGGTGCGCAGGTCCTTCATCCAGTTGGAGTTGAGGTTCATGGTCCGGAATTGCCGCAGCGCTTCGATGTCGACGATGCTCGCAACGATGGTGTTGGCGCCGCTTGCCGCATGGGAGGCGATGTTGCCGCGGTAGTCGACGATGTGTCCGTTGCCGCCGGCGATGTCGATCGGATGCTTCGAGCTCGGCGACAGGTAAACGGGGCCGATGTTCGGGCAAAGCATGTAGACGCTGTTGAATTCCGCGTGGGCGCGGTTCTGGATCATCCAGCTGCCGCCGCCGGGATAGCCGGATCCGGTCATCGGCATGGCTTCCGACGGCCTGTAGACGACCTCGGCACCGTTGAAGGCGAGTGCCCGGACGGCCTCCGGGTATTCGCCGTCAGAGCAGCAGATGGTGCCGATATTACCGATGTCGTCGGTTCGCAGCACAGGATAGAAAGCCTCGATGCCGTCGCCGAACATTTCGACCCAGCGGTCGTAGACGTCATGCGGGGTACAGCTACGCTCCCGGCACCAGATGTGGTTCTTGGCGGCACGATGGACGACTTCGCCCTGGCGGTTGATCACGAAGAGCGTGTTGAAAAAACGATCCGGCATGACGTCGGGCCAACGCGCCTTGCACTGGCCGATGATGTAGGTGTCGTAGTGGCGCGCCAGCTTGCCGAGCGCTTCCGTTTCCTCGCCCGGCAGATCGATGAACATTTCCCTTGCGGCGGTCACATGCGGAACGTCGAAGATCTCGTCGGTAAAGCCGGTCAGGGCACCCTCGGCCAAGGCGACGACGCGCACCGGCGCGTTGATCGAACAGATCGAGATGGACGCGTGGATCGCCTCTTCGATCGTTTCGAGATTGTGGCGAATATGCCGCCGTTCGGCGATGCCGGTGACGATTGTCGACAGGCCTATGGCCATGTAGGGAGCGACATAGCTCGGGCGTGTTTGCATTTCTCATCCTTCCACTGCCGGCGGCGGGGCGAGGGAGGGCAAGTTCGCCCCGGCCCCGGCCTGACCAATCCGTCATTCCTTGGAGTCGGAGTGTATGCAGACGCGCTTAACTGCTTCCATCATACTGAAGTACGACGAGGCCTCGGCCCTGCCGGCTCGGATGTCAGTGAAAGATGGATTGTCGTCGAAAAGGCGAAGCGCTAATGCGGCCACGCCCTGTTCTCGTTCAGCTTCTTGACGAGTTCCGCACGGCTTCGCACACCCGCCTTCGCCAGCACGCGGCTTACATGCGTCTTCACGGTCGGCAGTTCGATATTCAGCCGTCGACAGATTTCCTTGTTGCACACGGCAGCGCCGATGAGGATTGCGATCTCCTCTTCGCGCGGCGTGAGCCCGGAAATTCCTGGCTGTGAGTGATCGTCCTCTGGTTTGAAGATGCTGCCTTCAACGAAGGCGACAAGCTTTTCGAGAAAGGTGAGGTTGTCTGCGCTAAAAGCACCGGTGGCGTCATTGCGCAGCAGAGACGCGCCCGCGATGATCTGAGGCCCTTGCCGGAAGTAAAGCTCGACCTGATGCACGGTTTTTTGAGGCATCAGGAATTTTTCGAAATATTCCCGGGTCGCGTCATCGCGCAATGAGTCTCGCGTCAGCAACTGAAGGCGGGCCGCGGACTGGTCCATCTTTTGAGGATGAAGCGGGTCGAAGCGCCAGAAGTGATGGCAATAGCGATCGAGCCAATAAGGCGAGAGGCTAGATAGCTGGTGACCCAGGACAGTTCTTCCACCCTCTACCCGGTAAAAACAGCATCCCGTCAGCGGCATCGCTGCCGTGAGGAGCGACAGGAACTGATCTCCGAAAACTGCTCGATCGAATTGCATCGGTCGCCTGATAGGTTGCACCAACGAGAGTGCGGGAAAATATGCATTTGCATACTAGCATCGCAATTTCGTCGCCGCCAGCGATCCGCGACGGATTTATGACGTTGTCCAGATGCGAGAGACACTGCCGAGGTTGCCCTCGGCAGGTCCGATGCGCGCGGTCCTTGCTTTCGTTGGGCCCGCGCTAGGCGGCGAGTTTCGCAAGGTAGGCGTCGGCTTCCTCCGGTACCGCAAACCAGGGGAACAAATCGGTTGGCTGGTCAAAGCCATTGGCGATGCGCCGCGCGAGTTCGGGATAAGCCTGCGCCGAGCCCATGATGTTGAGGACGTGCGGCGGTGGCGGTTGCAGCAGTGCATTTGTCCAGCCGACGACATATTGGGCGTAGGACCAATAGCTGTCGAAGGTTGCCTGCATGAAGGCCGCGTCAAAGGGCCGGTCGCCATGTGCGAGGATGGCGTCCATATAGACCCTGGCCGACTTCGAGGCGTTGTTCGAACCCTGTCCGGTGATCGGATCGTTGAGGCACACCGCATCTGCCATGCCGAGTACCAGCGCTCCCGATGGAAGGCGTCCGACCGGCTTACGCACGGTTGGAGCAAAGGCGCCTGAAAGGATGCCGTTGTCGTCCGTCAGGGCGATGTCGCGGCAGCGCTCCGCCTCCCAGGGAAGGAAGGTGTCGAGAATCCGCTTGGACGTCGCGAGATGTTCCTGAGGCGTTTTCACGTCTTTCCAGCAGTCCATCGGACCGCCGGGAATGCCCTCGAAAACCATGATCTCGCAAGGGCCGCTCACCGTCAGCGCCGGGAACACAAAATATTCGCCGACTGTCGGGATCAGATTGAAGCAGACGCCGGAGTGCCCCGGCCGCGGTGTCATGCCCGTCACGTAGGTGAGCGCCAGGGCCCGTTGCGGCTTATCGAACGGCGATTTTTCGGCGTCGCGTTCGAAAAGCTTGGCAATGTCGCCCTTGCCGGCGGCAACGATGACAAGGTCGGACTCCCGCGTGAAGCGCTCGAGGTCATCGATGCCGGCTTCGACAATCGTCAGCCGGCCGCCTCGACGCTCGAATTCGGCCATCCAAGCCGGTACTTTCAAGCGCTGGTCGACGCTTTGGGCTGGCCGATCGAGTTTGCCGTTCCAATCGATCGCCTTTCCCGAGCCGTCAGGGGCGGGAACGCAGAAGTTGATGGAGTCGACCGTCGGGCACTCCTTCTCCCAAAAATTGAGCCCGAGGTCTCGCTCGTTCTGCAGCGCGATATCGAACATGCATTGGCTGGACAACACCTTGCCGGAGCGTATCTCTTCTGCGGTACGGTTTTGAACGATGTGAACGTCGTAGCCGTGACCAAGCAGGCCGCAGCCGAGCTGCAGGCCGGATTGGCCGCCGCCGACGATCGTAATGTGTCTTTTCTTGCTCATTGTTGTTCCCTTTTATTTACGGATATCGTGCGCGCAGCCGCTATTCCATCAGTTGTGGGATTGCCGCTTCCGCCCGCTCAGGCCCCATCGCCGTGTACCCGCCATCGACACGGATATCGGTGCCGGTGATGAAGCTGGCGTTGTCGGAAAGCAGGAAGGCGATCGTCTCGGCAACCTCCGAAGCGTCTCCGGTGCGGCCCAGTAGATGGAAGGGCGCAGCGACCTTGTCGGTCTTCTCGCGGTTGTCGTTGGTCAGCTGAACCATGATGTTGCTCCACGTCCATCCCGGAGATACCGCGTTGACCCGGATGCCGTCGGGAGCAAGATCCATTGCCTGGTTGCGGGTGAGCTGCAGGATCGCCGCTTTCGAAACCGGGTAGACCCAGCGGCCGGTCTGCGCCACGCGAGCCGATATCGAGCCGAAATTGACGATGGCGCCCTTGTTCTTTGCAAGATGCGGTCGTGCCGCCTGCATGAGCATCACCGAGCCGACGACGTTGACGTTGAAGGCTGTCAGCCAATCGGCGCGGGTGGTCGCAGCGCCGTTGTCCAGGTAGGTACAAGCCACGTTGACGAGAAAATCCAGGCGGCCGGTTTTTTCGACCGTTTTGCTCACCAGCGTCTCGATATCCTCGTCGCTTGAGAGGTCGCAGCGCACGAAACTGGCCTTGTCTCCAAGCCGGTCGGCGGCGGCCGCTCCGTCCGCTTCGTTGATATCGGCGATCACCACCTTCGTGCCGTAGCCGATCAACGTTTCCGCTACACCTTGTCCGATCAGCGTTGCACCTCCGGCAATAATCGCTGTCTTTCCTTCCAAACCGCGCATGACGTTCCCTCTGCTTCGTTTCGTGATTATCAGGTATTGAGTGGCCGGCTTGCCGGCTCGACCGTCGGCAATGGCGTCGCCGGCGAGGCGGCGGTCGTCGTAAAGCTCCCGTCGACGTAGAGGAGTGGCTCTGTATTCTCAGGGCCGACCACCGTCTTCTTCACATGGCCGATCAGGATAACATGGGTGGCGAATTCCACCGCCTGGTCCAGCTCGCAATCGAAGCTGGCGATGGCGTGATTGAGGACCGGCGCACCGGTCTCCTCGTCGCTCCATTCCCCGATCTTGAAGCGCTCCTCTCCGGAATGAACCGTTCTGCCAGCAAAGGCTTCGGCCACATGTGTCTGGTCAAGAGAGAGGACGTTGACGCAAAAGACGCCGCTCTCCGGGGCGAGCTGTCCGACCCAGGTCCCGCGGTTTATGCAGGCGATCACGGCGGGAGGATCCACGGTCAGCGAGCAGACCGCGGTAGCGGTCACGCCGCGCAGCTCGCCGTTGACACCACGTGTCGTGACGACGGTAACCGCGCCAGACACCCTCCTCATGCCGGAACGAAAGGCATCCTTGCTCACTTGTTCCTCCTCATCGCGAACAAAAGTGTCCGAGTTGCTTTTCCATTTGACGGAGTGGGATGTTCATCGCTTAAACTGAATGGAACAATCCGGATTGCGAACACCATTGTCCAAATTCGGCAGAGGGATCGCTTCGGCGTTGGGCTCCAGAACTCTGGAGCAGGGGAGGACGGCTTTGATGCAAGCTTATGGAGTGCCGCTTTCGCGATTCAAATCGGTCGACACCTGCTCGCCCGATGAGGCGCGTGAGGCGATCGGGCGAATTTTCTGCCCGCATTTCCTTAATCCGACCGACCGCCGCCCCTTGGATTTTCATGCCGTTCATCACTCGTCCAGGCAGCACGGCTATTCCGTAAACTATGTGAGCTACGGCTCGACCGTAGAAATCGATCCCGGCGAGCTTTCGCGCTTCTTCCTGATCCAGATTCCCGTGAGCGGCGGCGCCGCGGTCCGCTGTGGCACGTCGCTTGCGGAAACGAGCGCGGGCTTGAGAGGGTCGATACTTTCGCCGACGCTGCCGACGCGAATGACATGGAATGCCGGCTGCGAGAAGATCATCGTCCTCGTCGAACGGGAGGCGATCGAGGCGCAATTCTCAAGCCTGACGCATTGCGAAGCGAAGGTGGAATTCAGCACCGGCATCGATCTCACGGGTGTCGTCGGTCGATCGATGACGCGTCACGTGAACCTCATCCTTGCTGCCGCGGAAGAGGAGAGCCAGACGCCGGAGGCTTACCAGGTCCTTCTGCGCGAGGGACTGACGATGTTGCTGCTGACAGGGTTCGAGCACAGCGGCTCGCACCTGCTCAATCAACCGGTGAGCGCACCGGCACCATCGGCAGTGCGGCGCGCAGAAGCCTATATCGACGAAAACGCTGAACACCCGCTGACGATGGGGGAAATCGCCAATGCCGCCGGCACATGCCTGCGCTCGCTCCAGGATGCATACAAACGAACACGCGGAATGACCTTGTCGCAGGCGATACAGAACGCGCGGCTTGAGCGGCTTCGAGCCGGCCTCATCGACCCGGAAGGACCGGCGTCCGTAGGCGACGCCGTATTCGCCGCCGGATTCGGTCACCTTGGGCGGGCAGCCGCACTATATCGCGACCACTACGGCGAAGCTCCGTCGCAAACGTTCCGTCGCCGACGTTAGAGCAATTCAGGAAAAGTGTGACGCGGTTTTCCGTCCGGAATTGCGTAAAAATAAACTGATAGAGCGTTTACGCGTTTCGAAGAAAAACCAAAACGGTCTAGGTCACTGCAAGGGCAAATGACACGCCCTGCAAGCAAAGAGAAAAATTCGCCTGGAAGAGGCGACAATTCCGCTATCGTCGGATTTCCAATTGCACAAACAAAGCATTTGCTTATTGCTAACTTATGATCCGAAGAACCCCGATTCGACAAATCGGCCTCCGAGTCGTCGATAACAGCGCGAAGTGGAAATGGGCGGGCAAGGTTGCCATTCGCCTTTGCTATGCCGTGGGTTTGGCGAGCGCGATCACAAGTTGCGCTTCTCGGTCTGGCGTGCGCGTACCCGGGCCGGCTGCGATGGTCTCCGCCGATTCGGCGCTGGTGGTTCCTCCGCCAGGTGGTCCCGCGGTTGTCAGCGTTCTCCAGCACGACTTCAGCAACGCCGTTACCCAGGAGATCTTTCTCTTCACCTCGGCCGGAGCGCCGGGGCAGAACGTGCTTCGCGTCACCATGTTCGGGCCGGTCGGGCTCGAGTATGATGACCGCAAGTCGCTCGGCTACAACTCCCTGAGGGACGAGACCGTCAATGCCGACATGCGCCGCGAACTGCCCGGCGTCGCGATGGCGCGGTCGGCCTATTTCGTGCAGAACAGCTACGGTCCGTTTGGCTATGCGTTCGGGCGGAGCGCATATGGCGACACCTGTCTCTACGCTTGGCAGCAGATCCGTTCGAGCGCCAACGCCCGGGCGGCGTTCATCAATCGGGGGACAATCCAATTGCGGCTGCGGGTGTGCGATGCGCATGCCACGCAAGAGCAACTGCTGGGCCTGATGTACGGCATTACGATCGTCGGCACCTTCCCCGCGCCCGGCTGGAATCCGCTCGATGGGCCGCCTCCCGTGGATCCGACGCTGGGTCGCGCAGGAAATCCGATCTATCCGGGAATTACGGCTGGTCGCACCACTCCGATGGCAAGCTTTCAGACGGGTCCGGACGTGGCGCCGGCGCCACGTGCGCGCCCCGTCGTACGGGCACCGGTGGAAGCCGCGCCCGCGCTCCTTCCGGTCGGGCCAATCGTTCCGTCTCCGTTGGCGCCGGCCGGCAATGCCGCCACGCGGGGCGCGGCGGTCGCTCCCAACAGCGCGATCGTTCCCGCCCCCAATTGCGTCGCAGCGGTCGGAGGCGGATGCAAATGATCCGTTTTAAGGCTATTCGTTTTTGACAACACACCGGCTGCGGCGAGCGAGGGCGGACCAGTCCTTTCTCACCAGAGGCCGGACGCGATGGAGAGGCAGTCATGCGGAAGATACGCACCATCGTCGTCTGGGTTGTCGTCTCGCTCTGCGTGCTGACCCTCCTCACACTGCCGGTGAACCTTCAGACCCAGCTGGTCATCAGCGTGACGGTGATCATCATCATGTCGATCATCCGATTCTTCAAAGGCGAGGGAAGGTGGCGGCTCATCGCCTTGGCCTTCGGCACGTCGATCATCCTGCGCTACGTCTACTGGCGGACGACCAGCACGCTGCCGCCCGTAAACCAGCTGTCAAACTTCATCCCCGGCTTTCTGCTCTACCTTGCCGAGATGCAAAGCGTGCTCATGGGCGCCTTCAGCCTCTTCGTCGTCGCCATGCCGCTGGCGTCCCGGCCGTCGCGGTCCGCGAGCAAGCAGACTACGCCGCATGTGGACGTCTTCGTCCCTTCCTACAACGAGGAGCCGGAGTTGCTTGCCAACACGCTGGCGGCGGCAAAAAGCATGGACTACCCCGAGGACAAGGTCGACGTCTGGCTGCTCGACGACGGCGGTACGCTGCAGAAGCGCAATTCCACCAAGGTCGTCGAGGCGCAAGTTGCCACAGCGCGGCACGAGCAGCTCAAGCAATTGTGCAAGGAACTTGGGGTCCACTATCTGACGCGTGACCGCAACGAGCATGCCAAGGCCGGCAACCTCAACAACGGCATGCAGCATTCAAAGGGGCAATTGATCGCCATATTCGATGCCGATCACGCGCCGGCACGCGATTTTCTGAGGGAGACGGTCGGCTATTTCGATGACGATCCGCGCCTCTTCCTGGTTCAAACCCCGCATTTCTTTCTCAATCCAGACCCCGTCGAGCGCAATCTTCAAACCTTCGAAAAAATGCCGAGCGAGAACGAGATGTTCTACGGCATTATTCAACGCGGCCTCGACAAGTGGAACGCGTCCTTCTTCTGCGGATCGGCGGCCGTGTTGCGGCGCAAGGCGCTGGAGGAGACCAATGGCTTTTCCGGCGTCAGCATCACCGAGGATTGCGAGACCGCCATTGCGCTCCACTCGCGCGGCTGGAACAGCCTCTATCTGGACAAGCCGCTGATCGCAGGACTGCAGCCAGCCACCTTCGCGAGCTTTATCGGGCAGCGCAGCCGCTGGGCGCAGGGCATGATGCAAATCATGCGTTTCAGCTTTCCCCTCTTCAAGAGAGGTCTCTCGCTGCCGCAGCGGCTTTGCTACATGTCCTCGACGCTCTTCTGGCTGTTTCCCTTCCCGCGAACGATGTTCCTGATCGCGCCGCTATTCTATCTCTTCTTCAACCTGGAGATATTCGTTTCGTCGGGCGCCGAGTTCCTGGTCTATACGCTGGCCTACATGGTCGTGAACATGATGATCCAGAACTACCTTTACGGGTCGTTCCGCTGGCCGTGGATTTCCGAGCTTTACGAGTATGTACAGACCGTCCACCTGCTGCCCGCCGTCATCTCGGTCATATTGAAACCCAGCAAGCCGACCTTCAAGGTGACGGCCAAGGACGAGTCCATCGCCGTCAGCCGGCTTTCGGAAATCAGCAGGCCCTTTTTCGTGATCTTCGGCATTCTGCTGATCGGCGTCGCCATGGCGATCTACAGGGTCTACACGGAACCCTACAAGGCCGACGTAACACTGGTGGTCGGAGGCTGGACCCTGTTCAACCTGCTGATGGCCGGCTGCGCATTGGGCGTGGTCTCGGAGCGCGGAGAGCGGTCGTCGTCGCGGCGCGTGCGCATCAGCCGACGGTGCGAATTTGGTGTTGACGGCAAATGGTATCCGGCCTCGATCGAGGATGTTTCCGTCCATGGCGCGAAGGTGCACGTCTTCGGGAAAAATTTCGATCCGGTGGACGTCGGCACGCAGGGTGCGATCAGGTTCCGCCCTTACAGCACCGGCAGCGAGGAAACCCTTGGGATCATCGTACGCAACTCCTGGGTGGACGGCGACGTCGTTGCGGTCGGTTCTTCCTATGTGCCTACATCGGCCCTGGACCATCGCCTGATCGCCGATCTGATTTTTGCCAATTCCGAGCAATGGACGCAATTTCAGCGAGCGCGGCGACGCAATCCGGGGCTGATCAAAGGCACGCTCTGGTTTATCGGCCTCTCCCTCTACCAGACCAATCGTGGTCTGATCTATCTATTCAGGAGCCTGGCGCCGAAGGCGGAAAAGCAGCGCGAGCCGGCGAGGGCGTCGGTCAAATGAGAGCTTTTCTGCTTGCCCTCGTCCTTGGACTTTTCACTGCGAACGCAATACAGGCGCAGGCGCTTCCCTTCGATATGTCGGGAGAAAGGCCGGCGGGAGCCGCTCCGCCAACCGCGCCCATGCCCGTCAACCCCTCGGCACCGGCTGCGGGACCCGCAGTCATTCCGCCTGTTTCGCCGCAGGCGCCCGCACCGCCGCCCGCCGCGCCAGCCGGCCAGACGACTGCACCCGCGGTCCCATCCGTCTCCACGCCGGCGGTTGCCTCCGTTGGCTACCGCCGGTTTCTGATACCGGCCGCCGAATTCGGCCTTAGCGGTGAGATCGACCGCAGGACGTGGTCCGTCTATCTGACCTCCGAGGAGGCAGCGGCCGCAGCCAGGCTCAATATGGCCTATCGCAATGCCGTCGTCGTGGCGCCGGAATCATCCAAGCTGACCGTGCTGCTCAACAACCGCGTCGTCGGCCAGACGGCGGTCAGTTCGCCTGAGCGGCTGACTGTATTGAGTTTCGAGATTCCGCCCGGTCTGCTGCAGGCCGGTTCCAACAGCATCAGCTTCGAGATTGAGCAGCGGCATCGCACGGACTGCAACGTCGAGTCGACCTACGAGCTATGGACCGACGTGGATCCCTCGCAAACCTATCTCGATTTCGGCCGCGCCGATCCGGTCAAGCTCTTGAGTGCCGATGCCGTAAGGGCGGTAGGGGTCGACGAAACGGGCAACACGCTCTTCAACATTATTGCGCCGGCTATGGAGCAGCCCGGCACGACCAGGCCGCTCATGCGCCTGGCGCAGGGGCTCGCTGTATTGAGCGGCATGCCGAACCAGTCCTTCTCCCTCTCCCGCGGACCCCTTCCGGCGCGCAGTCCGGGCAAGCTGACGGTGCTCGTCGGTACCGCCGCGGAGGTGCAACCCATCCTCCCGTCGTTACCCGCGGTCGCTCAAACGGCACCGCTGACACAATTCCTGCAGGACCCGCGCACCGGCTCGCTGCTGCTGCTGATCACCGGGCCGTCCTGGCAGGCTGTCGAGACGGCGATTGACGGTTTGGCACTTCCGACCGAGCGCGCGCCGGACGTCACCCGTGACGTTTTGGTGACCCAGCGCTGGGCTGCGCCCGACGCGCCGCTTGTCTACGGCAGGACGGACATCCCGCTCGCGCAGCTAGGGGTTCGCACGACCCAGTTCTCGGGGAGGCGTTTCCACACGGAGTTTCGCGTTGGCGTTCCCTCGGACTTCTTCGCCACGGCGTACGGTGAAGCGACGATCCTTCTGGACGCAGCCTATGACCGGACCGTGCTGCCCGGCAGTCATATCGACATATATGTGAACGGCAACGTCGCCTCGACCGTTCCGATCAGCAATCCGGGCGGCGGCATCTTTCGACACCTGCCGATCAGGGTGACGCTGCGCCACTTCGTTCCGGGCGTGAATACGATCGCGCTCGAGGCGGTGCTCAGGACCGAGGAGGACGCCGTTTGCGCGCCCGGGACGTCCGCTTCGGCGGAGCCGCGCTTCGCACTGTTCGACAGTTCCGTTTTCCGCATGCCGAACTTTGCACGCGTCGGCCAGCGCCCCAATCTCGCCGCAGCGGTGGGGACCGGCTATCCCTACGCACGCGCGACGCCATTGCCGGTGTTTGTCGACAGGAACGATGAGGATACCCTGTCGGCGGCCGCAACCGCGCTTGGCAAGCTGGCTGTCGTATCGGCCCGTACGATCCCTCTTGAAGTGGTCGCATCAACAGCTGCGATCGGTGATCGCGATGCCGTCTTCATCGGCGCCATTTCGCAAATGCCGCCAACGGTCTTGTCCCAGCTCAATATCTCGACGGGAGCTCAGGCGCAGTGGCGTCCCGCCGTCGAGGGGCAATCCAAGGAAGTCGACACGCAGGAAGCGTTCGAAGAATGGCGCTCGCGCGTGCGCGGTGGTGCGTGGGGCGGCCAAATATCTGTCTTTGAGGATTGGATGAAGCGCAACTTCGACATATCCTTGAGTTCGCTACGCTTTGCACCGCAAGCCGAGGAGACGTTCATGCCGTCCAACTCGGCGACGCTGCTGATCGCGCAGGGCACAAGCCCGAACGATGTCGGCAGTTGGACGTTGGTAGCGGCGCCGACGGGCACCGATCTGAGGGAGAGCGTCGTCGCCATGACTCAGCACCAGCGCTGGCGGCAGATCGCGGGGCATATAACCACCTTCTCCACAGGCACGAACAAGATAGAGACGATACCTGTCACCCGGTTCCGTTTCGTGGCGACGCAGCCGATGTCTTTTACCAACTACCGCCTGATAGCCGCCAACTGGCTGTCAACCAATATTCTTTCCTATGCGGTGCTGTTCGTGATCGCCTCCGTTCTGCTCGGGCTTGCGACCTCCGCGCTGCTTTCGAACCTGGGAAGGCGGGAGTGATGCGAAAGGCGCTGAGGTTCATGACAGGATTTTGGATGCTGGTCGCCGGCGCCGGTCCGGCTGCGGCCGCAACGATCGACCTTGCCGATTGGCAGAGTTATCGCGATAGGTTTATCGACGGCAGCGGCCGGGTCATCGATGATGCCAACGACAATATCAGCCATAGCGAGGGCCAGGGATACGGCCTGCTTCTGGCATTTCTCGCCGACCGTCCAGCGGACTTCGAGCAGATTTGGTCGTTTACACGGACCGAACTCCTCATTCGTGACGACGGCCTTGCCGCCTGGACCTGGAATCCCACGGCGACCCCGCGCATCACCGACATCAACAACGCAACGGATGGCGATATCCTCATCGCTTACGCCCTGAGTGAGGCCGGCGCTGCGTGGAAGCGCGACGACTATATGGATGCCGCGAGGAAGATCGCGCAAGCGGTCCTCGACAAGGCCGTGATCGCTCACGACGGAGAAACGCAGTTGCTGCCCGGAGTGGACGGCTTCTCGGCGAAGGATCGCCCCGATGGCCCGGTCGTCAATCCCTCCTATTGTGTCTTCGAGGCATTTCCAGCGCTGAACAAGGTGGTGCCTTCTGAAAAATGGCAGGCGCTCAGCGACGGTTGTCACTCTCTCCTGAAGCGTGCGCGGTTCGGCCCGAAAAAGCTTCCAGCGGAATGGGTAAGTCTAGCCGGCACGCCGAAGCCCGCAGATGGCTTTGCACCGGAGTTCGCCTACAACGCGCTTCGCATCCCGCTATACCTGCTACGCGGCGGGATAGAGGATCGGGCGCTGCTTGCCGACTTGCGGTCAGGCATGAGCGATGCGGCAGGCTCCATCACGATCGTCGATCTGCCGACAGGGGACATCAAAAAGGTCCTCGATGATCCAGGTTATCAATCCATCAATCACCTCGTCGCCTGCGTTCTCGATGGAACGCCTCTTCCTGCTCTTGCGCGACGGTTCCTTCCTACGGTCTATTATCCTTCTACGCTCCACTTGCTGGTGCTCGCCTATATCGCCGCAAAACGTCCGGAGTGCCGATGAGACCGATTTTCATAGCATTGGCGGCTACAGGCGTTGCCATCACGGTCGTCGCTGTTCTGACCGAGCGCAATCGCATCGACAGCCAGATCGAAAGGCTTTTTCCACATGCCGGCGAGCCGGTCGACCATCCGCAATTGATGGGTCTCGGCCGTGTCGACGGACCTCTCCCGTCGCAGGACGATGAAGCAGGTGTACAGAAGACGGTGCGCACGCCAGCATTGGAAGCAAACGAGCCAGACGTAGCCGACACCATGCAAGTCGCACAGGCGACCCCGCCTGCAAATCCGCAGCCGGCAGCGCCGCAGGCAGTAGCTCCGCAACCAATAGCCCCGCAACCAGCCGCCCCGCCGAGCCAGGCTTCGCCGCCTGCCGCTAACCCGCAGCAGCCGGACGTCGACGAAAGCGCATTGCGCTATTTCGCAAGCCGTGGCGACAAGGCGCGTTTGCAGGCGGAAATCTCGCGGCTGAAGGCGCTGTATCCCTATTGGACGCCACCGGCCGATCCGCTTTCGGTCCCCTTGAACCAGGACAAGCGCCTGGAAGCGATGTGGCAACTCTATTCCGAGGGACGCTTCGCAGAATTGCGAAAGGCGATTGCCGATCGTCAGGGTGTGGAGCCGGCGTGGCAACCGCCGGCGGACCTGATCGAACGCCTGAACGTCGCCGAGATCCGCGCCAGGCTCGTCAATGCGTCCGATCTCAAGCAATACGAAACGGTGATCCGTCTCGGCTCGGAAACGCCGAGTCTCCTTACATGCAGCGACGTCGATGTGCTTTGGCGCGTGGCGGAGGCATTCGCGAACACCGATCGGCAAGCGCGGGCGCGCGACGCCTATCTTTATGTCCTGAAAAATTGCGACGGCGCGCCTGAGCGACTTGCCACCATACAAAAAGCGGCCGCGCTGTTGCCTTACCCGGTCATGCAGGAACTCCTTGCCGCGGAGAGACCCTTGCCTGCAGGCGGACGCGAGTTTGACAGCATTCGCGATGACCTTGCCCGCCGCTTCATCTCCGATGCGACCACGGATCCGAACTTGGTGATCTCGCCGGACTATCGCAACCACGAGGAGCGCCTTGCCGAGACGCAGGGGCTGGCGTCCGATGCGTTGCTACTTGGTTGGTATTACCTGCGCCGGGAAGACATGGCGACGGCCGAAAAATGGTTTCGTGCCGCCCGCACGAAGGAGGACAGCGCCTCTGCCTCCCAGGGCCTTGCCCTGGTGCTGATTGCCCGCGACGCTCCGCAGGAGGCGGAGGACGTAATGTACCGCTGGCACGACGCCTCGAAAGACGCAACCGCGACCTATCTTGCCGCGACCGCGAACCTGCTGGCGATCGATCCGCCAGTGCAACTCGAGCCGAACATACTGCAGCGTATCGCCGCCGTCGTGCTGAAGGAAAAGGATCCATCGACCGCACAGCAATTCGGTTGGTACGCCCGTGGGCTCAATCAACCCCAAACGGCGGCGCAATGGTTCGCGACATCGCTCGGCTGGAAACCTGACGACGAGCCGTCGGCCTATGGCCTCGTGCTTTCGCGCGCTCAACTCAATGACAAGGCAGGGGTGGCCGAACTGCAGCGGATATGGGCCGGTCGGTCCGAACGCATTGCCCGGCTTGGAGAGACCGAACCGAGCGCAGGCGGCCGCAGGGCGCCTCTTGGCGGTGCAAACCAGACCTTGCCGGTCATCCCCCCCGGGGGGCAGGTGGCAGTGACGCCGGGGCAGGACGTTCAGACGTACGCTCGACCCATTCAGCCACGGGTGCAGGCGCCTGTGCGGGGAGGCGGGCGTGCCGGCGCGGGCTGCGCCAAGACCATCGATCCCGCAAAACTCTCGCCAGCCGTTGCAGTGCCGCGCGGTTGGTGTCTGATGGAAGTCAACCGTCCCGTCGAAGCGGCCGCAGCCTTCGAGGTGGGCTTGCGCAGCGAGCAGGCGCAGGCGAGGCAAGACGCGGCGTATGGACTGAGCCTGGCCTATCTTCGGCTCGGGCTCACCAGTCAGGCGGCGGTCGCGGCCACGCGTGCGCCGCTCAGCGCCGAACGTTCTCTCGAGTTGCAGTCGAACATCTTGAGCGACCGTGCCGCCAACGCCTTTGCCGCCAAGCGTTTTCGGGAATCCATCCAGTTTCTCGACCAGCTGGCTCAAATCCGGCCGGAGCGCGTCGATCTGATGGTGATGCGCGGCTACGCTTATCTCGGACTGAAGCGCTTTGCCGATGCAATACGCATTTTCGAAGCCGCAGCCGCGACCGGCAACCACGCGGCAATCACCGGCCTTTCCGACGCGCGCGAGGCACAGCGCGCTCCGCCGCATTAGACCAGCTAGAAGCAATACCAGGAAAAGTGTGACGCGGTTTTCCGTCCGGAATTGCGTAAAAACAAACTAGCTGCGCCCCTTTTCCCGCTTCATTTTTGCGACCGATCGAGAAGGATGCGCATTTCCTCGAAGCGCCGCTTGCGGTCGGCGTCGTCTTCGCTCGGGGAATAGCAGGTGGTCGACACGCAGAAGCGCACGAGGTGGCGCGGCTTGTCGGCCTTGTCGAACTCACATTCGAACGTGTCCGTCATGTCCGCCTTTGCCGCTCCCTCTCGGGTTGAATAGGTCATGCGCACGCCAGGCGGCTTCAGTTCCGGAAAGGACTGAACGACGCCGATGGCAAGCTTATCCGTAAGGAGGAAGCCCTTGGCGACGGCCTGGCAGGTCGTTTCCAGGTCCGGCGACTGTGCAAGGACAGTGGCGGGAAGCAGCATGAATGCAAGTGAAACTAGACCTTTGCGCAAGGGCATCTCCTCCTGTCGGCTTTCTGAGGACTTAGAGCAATGCCGACAAAGGCAAGTGGGCGGGGTGTTGTAGCTGGAATTATGTTCTTCCAGATGGGCTGAGCCGCCGAGAAATTTTCGCCCGGGAGGCCTCGCCATCGTGACGCGGCGCCGAATTGGCGGAAATGCCGGTTAAAATCACTAAAGTTTAATTTATGTCAAAAACCCCGTTGACAGATCGACCCGCTCCCAACAATCTTAACTCACGAGTAAAGAAAATTTACCGGGGAACGAACAATCGGACGGGAGGGGTCGATGCTGCAAGAGCGCATCGAAGGGAAGTGGCTTGCCTGCTTCCGGCGTGTCTTCACGCTGAATGGAATTACCCGCGGCACGCGGGTGGCGATCGTCGCCGAGACCCAGTCGCGCCCTGTGCTGGTGCAGCTTGCCGATCTTGCTTGCTATGACCTCGGTGCCGACTACTGCATGATCACCATGCCGACGCCGCCTCAGACGGCTCCGGTCCCGGTGAAATCGACCGGCACGTCTCTGGCGGTCAACGGCAACCGCGCCGCCATCGAGGCGATGAAACAGTGCGAGATCATCGTCGACTGCACCGTCGAAGGCATGATCCACGCCGCCGAATGGCCGGAAGTCGAAGAGGCCGGCGCGCGCATCCTCGTGATTTGCAACGAGCATCCGGAAATCCTCGAACGCTGCGAGCCCAAGGCCGAACTTGGCCCCAAGGTCGCGCTCGGCATCCAGATGCTGCGGGAAGCCAAGGAAATGCGGGTGACGTCCGCCGCCGGCACCGACCTCGTCATCGACCTTCGTGATGCGCCCTGCGGCGGCACGCCCGGTTTCGGCACCACGCCCGGGGCAGTGGCTCACTGGCCGGGCGGGCTCTGCCTTGCCTTTCCAGGACCGAAGACGGTCAACGGCCGCATCGTGATGGACGTCGGCGATATGAACCTCACGTTCAAAAGCTACCTTACCAGCCGCATCGACTTCACTGTCGAGAACGATTTCGTCACGGACATCAAGGGCGACGGGCTCGATGCCGAGCTCTTCCGCGACTACATGGAAGCCTGGGAAGACCCGCTTGCCTACGGCTTCTCGCATGTCGGCTGGGGGATGAACCCGGCGGCGCGTTGGGTCTCCGGCGCTCTCTACGACAAGCGCGACATGCAGGCGGTCGAATTCCGCGCCTGGGCCGGCAATTTCCTCTGGTCTACGGGTGCCAACCAATATGCGGGCCGCTTCACCCAAGGACATTTCGATTTGCCCATGCGCAACTGCACGATCGCCCTCGATGGTCGCGCGGTCGTCAAGAACGGCCGCCTCCAGGGCGAATTGGCTCTCTGATTTGACGAAAGGACATTCCATGAGCGAACCCGGCGATTACTACGACCTCTCGCGCATTCGGCCCGAGGTGCTGAGCGTGCTCACTCGCATCAACGAGCTTGGCCGCGAGCGCTTCGCACCGCGGGCGCGGGCGATCGATGACGAAGCCTCCTTTCCGGTCGAGAACTACAAGGACCTCGCCGCCGAAGGCTTCCTGACGCTCACCGTGCCCAAGGAGTTCGGCGGACACGGTTTCAGCCTTGGCGAATACGCGATGGTTGGGGCTGAGATCGGCAAATATTGCGGCGCCACCGCACTCACCTTCAACATGCACAACTCGTCGATGATGTGGTCGCGCTTCATGTACGATCTGCCGACGCTGACGCCCGAGGATCGCGACGCTTTTGCGCCGCTTCGCGAGCGCCAGTTCCGCCGCGCCGTGAAAGAGCAGGGGATCTATTCCCAGCCGATTTCCGAAGCAGGCCAGAACTGGACCTCGAAGCCGGCGCAAACCTCGTGCCGGAAGGTCGACGGCGGCTGGATGATCAACGGCTTCAAGAAGTTCGCCTCGCTCGCCGGCTATTGCGACTACTATTCGATCGTCTGCACCGAGCGTTTCGAAGGGGTCGAGCCGCGCCACGAGGACACGATGATCTTCGTGGTCCATAAGGACAGCCCCGGCCTCTCCGTCACCGGCAGCTGGGATCCGCTCGGAATGCGCGGCACCAACAGCCGCGACCTGGTGCTCAAGGATGTTTTCGTCACCGCCGACGACCTCCTGATGCCGCGCGGGATCTTCATCAAGACGCTGCCGCACTGGCCGCACATGATGGCGACCCTGTCGCCCACCTATATGGGCGTCGCACAGGGCGCCTTCGACTTCACCGTCGCCTATCTGCGTGGCGAGGTACCGGGGCAACCGCCGGCCGACCGCCGCATGTTCGGCACGAAGCGCATCACCGTCGGCAAGATGTATGCCCAGCTCGCATCCATGCGCGCATTGTGGTGGCAGGTGTTCATGGAAGCACAAGGCTTGCCGTCCAAGGCACAGGTCATGCGCATGTATGCCGCGCAGTACAATGTCATGGAGGGCGTGCAGGAGATCGCAGCGCTTGCCATCCGCACCTGCGGCGGCCAGTCGATGCTGAAATCCCTGCCGCTGGAACGCATGTACCGCGACAGCCGCTGCGGCGCGCTGATGCTGCCCTACACGTCCGAGATCGTGGAGGATTATCTCTCGGTCCTGACGCTCTACGATATGGACGAGATCGACAAGGCGCCTGGTGACGAAGGCGGGGCGAGATCCTCGCTCTGGCGGGGCGAATCCGGCGCTCTCAAGGGGCTGCGCTAAGCCATGGTGGAGGAGCAGGTTCAAGTCATCGGCTATCCGGCGGCAGGACCTGCCGAGGTCTGGGCCGTTGCAAAGGATTTCTGCGACGGCTGGCATCCGGCCGTCGACCAGATCCGGGCCGAACGCGACGCCCGCGGTACTCTGATCCGGGCCTTCACCGTAAAGGGGGAAGGCACGCTCTATCGCGAGCAGCTCACCTATCGCTCCGACAGCGACCGCAGCCTTGCCTATTCGCATCTGGAAGGCATTGCCGGGGTGGAACGCTATGCAGCCAGGCTCGCGATCTCGCCGGGAAAGAATGGCGGTAGCGTGGTCGAGTGGTCGGCGAGACTGACGGCTCCGGCGGAACGGGCAACCGCCGTCGCCGCCGGCACGAAGGCGATCTTCGAACAGGGCATCGCCGCCCTTGCCGCGAACGCCGAACGCGCAACTGCGCCGGCACTGCGGTCGTCCGCCGATGAGGCGCTAGTACCGCTCGAGGAGGTCATCATCGACGGACGGCCGCAGCTGGCCCTAACGGTAACGCCTCCGAAGGAAGGGCCGCTCGTTCTCTTCCTGCATGGTATCGGGGGTGGGCGGACGAACTGGCGCCCGCAACTCCACGCGGTCGCGCCACATATGCGGGCAGCCGCGCTCGATCTCAGGGGCTATGGCGCAAGCACCCTTGGCCCGGAGCAGAGCACAATCGAGGATTACTGCGCCGACATCCTCAGCGTGGCCGACGCGCTGGGCGCCGATCGTATCGTCCTCTGCGGTCTTTCCTACGGCTCCTGGATTGCGACGTCCTTTGCCATGCGCCATCCGGATCGGCTGGCGGGTCTCGTCCTTTCCGGCGGCTGCACCGGCATGTCGGAAGCGAGCCCTCAAGAGCGTGACGCCTTCCGGCAGTCGCGCGAGGCGCCGCTCAACGACGGCAGGACGCCCGCCGATTTCGCGCCGGCGGTTGTGGATATCCTGGCGAGCCCGAATGCGGGCGAGGACGTGCGCGGAACGCTGCTTGCCTCGATGTCGGCCATCCCAGCCTCCACCTATCGCGACGCGCTCTTCTGTTTCACCCATCCGACCGAACGCTTCGACTTCTCACGCCTTACCATGCCGGTACTGATGATGACCGGCGAGTATGATCGGTTGGCCCCGCCCGCCGAGATCCGAGGCATAGCCGGCCGCATCGCCGAGCTTGCGCCACGTGCATCCGTCCGCTTCGAGGTGATTTCCGGCGCCGGCCATGTCTGCAATGTCGAGCGTCCGGCTGCCTACAATGCAATTCTTACCGAATTCCTGTCGGAGATACCGCAATGACGGCGCTTCCCAAACGCCAACAGAATCGCATCGAGCGGGAGCGCCGGATACTCGACGCCGCGCTGAAGGTGTTTGCCGACAAAGGCTATGTCGGCGCCTCCATGGACGACATCGCCGCCGAAGCAGGGCTGAGCAAGCCCACGGTCTATCAGTATTTCCCGTCCAAGGACGAGCTTTTCACGGCGATGTTGACGCAGGAGCGCGACCTGATGCTCGCCGTCTTCGAGTACTCGTCTGCCTCGGGCATGGTTGCGGAACTCTACGCCTTCTCCTGGCAGTATGCCGACATCGTTCTCAGGCCCGAGATGCTGTCGCTTGCACGGCTGATCATCTCCGAGGCGCAACGCTTGCCGGAGGTCGGTCGCGCTTACCAGGCTTCAGGACCCGACCGCGTTCTTGCCGGCATGATCGGCTATCTCACCCGCCAGCGTGATGCCGGGCGCCTCGAATTCGACGACGCGGAGCTGGCGGCGGAAGACCTCTGGGGCCTGATCCTATCCGCACCGCGTAACCGGGCGCTTCACATCCCCGACGCGCTTCCCGACCGGGCCGGCCTCGACCGCTACATCAGAAACGGCCTGCGGGTATTTCTGCGCGCCTATTCCACCCGGCCGGACACAGATCTCGCCGCCCTAACCACCCTCAAGCAGCCGCCCGCCACGGAAATGGAATGACCATGACCCTCGATGATTACCTTACCGGCACTACAAGTCGCTTCGCCACCGTGGCCATGACCGATACGAACGGGCTGCTCCGGGGACAGATGGTTTCTGCCCGCTCGCTCGCCGGTATCGCCAAGGCAGGTATGGGCATGTCGCCCGTCACCTTCGCGCTCGATCCGACCGACGTCGTGCAGTCCATTCCCGGCGTCTCCGACGATACCTCCGACTTTCATGACGACCCGCTGGTCCTCGATCCGGCGACGGTCCGCCGCCTGCCGTGGTCAAAGCCGGGTTACGACATGCTGGTGCTGTCGAACTATTCCGGCGCGACCGCCGACCTATGCCCGCGCTCGCTGCTCAAGGGGGTGTTCGAACGCGTTGCGGATGCTGGCTTTACCGCCCGCTACGGCATGGAGCTGGAATATACCCTCTTCGACGAAACCTCCGAGAGCGCCCGCGAGAAGGGCTACCGCAACCTGAAGACCGCGACGATGCACAAGAGCCACGACCTCGTGCTCTACCAGGTGCAGCAGACGGAGTGGTACGAGGCGGTGGCCGAGATGTGCGAGCCGCTGAAGATCAATATCGCGAAGATGCACGAGGAGATCGGCGGCGGCTTTCTTGAGGCCTGCATCGCGGCAGGCACCGGGCTCGAACCCGCCGACCAATTGGTATTGCTGAAGAATTTCCTCCGAGCGCTCGCGGCCCGCCAGGGCAAGTGCATAACCTACATGCCACGCTGGACTGAGGATGCCGACAGTCAGTCGATCCACGTCCACGTCAGCCTCACCGACAGGGAAGGGCGCTCCGTCTTCTACGATCCCGCCAATAAGAACGGCGTTTCCACCGCCTTCCGTCACTTCATCGGCGGCCTGCAGCGCTACATCGGCGAAATGACGCTGATCTTCCAGCCGACGGTAAATTCCTATCGCCGTTTCGCTCCCGGCACCTTTGCGCCGCCCGGCCTCACCTGGGGCTTCGAAAACCGCACGACCTGCTTCCGCATCGTCGGGCACGATGCCGGTTCGCTGCGCGTGGAAAACCGCCTGCCGGGTGCCGACACCAATCCCTACCTCACCGTCGCCGCAACCGTAGCGGCGGGTATCGCCGGCATCGTCGAGGGTATCGAGCCCGCGCCAGAAGTGATCGGCAACGGCTATGGGCGGGAAGACGCCGGACCGGACTTCGCCCGCTCCATGCCAGAAGCGATCGAGCGCCTGCGCGGATCGCAATTCGCCAGGGATTGGCTCGGACCACGTTTTGTCGAAGCCTTCACGTCGAGCCGGCAGAGCCAGTTCGACGAATTCCGCAAGAAGGTGCCCGACGTCGAACTGCAACGTTTCTTTGATCTGGGGTGATGCCATGACAGCAGACCTTCGCATGCAATTTCTCGAAGGCATGAGCCGCGCGGCCACGTTCGTGACCGTGGCGACGACCGATGGGGAAGCAGGACGCTTCGGCGTCACGGTGAGTTCTCTCACCTCCGTTTCAGCCGATGGCGACCATCCGTCGCTGCTCGCCTGCATCCATCACCTGAGCCCCGCGGGCGCCGCGATCCTCAGGAACCGCGCCTTTTGCGCCAACCTTCTGCACGAGGACCAGCAGGCGGTTTCCGACCTCTTTGCCGGGCGGCTTGCAGCAGGCGACCACGCCGCGCGCTTCGCCGGCGCGCCGTGGCTGGAAAGCCCGCTCGGGCAGCCGATGCTTGAGGGCGCGACGGTGAGCTTCGAGTGCCGGGTGGCGACTTCCGTGCTTTGGGAGACCCATCACATCATCGTCGGCCAGGTGACGGCAGTGCGCCTGTCGGAAAGTCCGGCCGCGCTGCTCTACGGCCAACGTGCCTACCGCCGCGCAGTCCATCTGGCGGCCGCCACCTAAGAAATTTCGGGCCGCAGGCACTGGGACCCTGCGACACGCAAACAGAAGGCCGACGCAAGAGAACGGCCATCGGGAACTGATAACTGGAGAGGACAATGACAGATATAGCCGCCGCGGGGGGTAACCAACTCCGCAAGAATTCACTGGGCTTGATCGCCGTGACCTTCATGGTGATCTCGGCCGCCGCACCGCTGACCGGCGTCGCCGGCGCAGTGCCGATCTCCTTCCTCATCGGCAACGGCACGGGCATTCCCGCGACGTTCCTTTTGATGACGCTCGTCATGCTCGCCTTTTCGGTGGGCTACGTGGCGATGTCGCGTCACGTGACCAATGCCGGCGCCTTCTACGCCTATGCCGCGCGCGGCCTCGGCGGCCGCATGGCAGGTGCCGTCGCAATCATCGCGCTGGTTGCCTACAACGCCATGCAGTTTGGCCTCATCGGCCTGATGGGCGGCATCGCGTCCGGCGTGTTCGCCGGCTTCGGCATCGTCCTGCCCTGGTACGTGTGGAGTTTGGCCGCCATTCTGCTCGTTAGCGTACTCGGCTATCGCCAGGTCGATCTATCGGCGCAGGTCATGGTCGTGCTGGTCCTGCTCGAGTATCTGATCGTTCTGTTGGTCGACTTCGCCATCCTCCGCTCCGGCGGCGCGAGCGGCCTGTCGTTCCATTTCTTCGACGCCACCGCGTTCTTTTCGGGATCGCTGCCGGCCGCTATCCTATTTTGCCTCGGCTCCTTCATCGGCTTCGAGGCGACCACCATCTACGCAGAGGAAGCCCGCGACCCGGAACGCACCATTTCGCGCGCGACGTATCTCTCCGTTCTGCTGATCGGCCTGTTCTTCGTCTTCACCACCTGGATGATGGTGGTCGGCGTCGGCGCCGACAAGCTGGTGCCGACCATCGGTGCTCTTCCCGATCCCAACGCGTTCTTCTTCGACCTTGCCGGCCAGTATGTCGGTGGGCCCGTGCCGGCGATTGCCGGACTGCTGCTGGTGTCGAGCCTGTTTGCCGCCCTCAGCGCCTTCCACAACTACATCGCGCGCTATAGCTATGTCGCCGGCCGCGAAGGGTTGCTGCCCGCCGTCTTCGGTCGGACCCATGATGCGCATCAAAGCCCGCACGTCGGCTCGGTCGTCCAGACCGTGATGGCGCTGGTGGTGCTCGCGATCTTTGCCGGACTGGGCCTCGATCCCGTGCTCAACATGTTCACCTGGGTGAGCCAGGTCGGCACGCTCGGCGTTCTCGGCATGATGACCATCACGTCGCTGTCGGTGATCGTCTTCTTCCGCAAGAAGGGCGGAAACAACTCGCCGCTCGCAACGCTCATCCTGCCCGCCGTCTCCGGCCTGATCATGGCGGCGCTCTTCGTCTACATCTTCGTGAACTTCGGCGATCTGACGAGCACCGCAGGCGGCGCGCTCGGCATCATTCTGCCGGCCCTCATTCCGGTCGCGGGGATCATCGGCTTCGCGATGGCAAGCCGCCTGAAATCGTCGAATCCGGCCGTCTATGCACGCATGGGCCAGAACCGCGCCGAATGAACGATGCGATCGATCCGGCACGGTGACGCCGTGCCGGATCCCTATTCAACGAAGCGGACGTTCATAAAATTACAGCCGCAACGCGCAGTTTCGCGTTTTTGGCGGTTGACTGGTTGCAGTTGAGCCCCATTTGTCTACCGTACTGATCCACAAAGATCGTTAAACGGCGATCGTTTCGACGGTCGGCCGACTTTGAATATGTGGGAGTATGTCGTGGATGCAACCTTGGTGGCGGGCCTACCAGATACGAGACGGCGCATCTTCGCCATCGTGGCGAGCGCTTCCGGCAATCTCGTGGAATGGTATGACTTCTATGTCTACTCCTTTTTGTCGCTCTATTTCGCTTCGGAATTCTTTCCTCAGGGCGATACGACAAGTCAGCTTCTGAACGCAGCCGCGATCTTCGCCGCCGGCTTTCTGATGCGGCCGATCGGCGGGTGGCTCTTCGGCCGTATCGCCGACAGGATCGGTCGAAAGCGCTCCATGCTGATCTCGGTCACCATGATGTGCGGCGGATCCTTCGTCATCGCGCTTTTGCCCACCTATGCGACGATCGGCGTCTTCGCGCCGCTGCTGCTGCTGCTCATGCGGCTTATCCAGGGGCTTTCGGTGGGTGGCGAATACGGTACCACCGCGACCTATATGAGCGAAGTGGCCCTTGCCGGGCGACGCGGCTTCTTCGGCTCGTTCCAGTATGTAACGCTGATCGGCGGCCAGCTTCTCGCGGTGCTGGTGCTCGTCATCCTGCAGCAGTTTCTGGACGAGGCGCAGCTTCGCGCCTGGGGCTGGCGGATTCCCTTCGCCATCGGCGGCGTGGCGGCGGTGATCGCCCTCTATTTGCGCAGCTCGCTTCACGAAACCTCGACCGCCGAAACCCGCGGCAAGCAGGAAGCGGGGAGCCTGCTCGGGCTGCTGCGGCATCACCGACGCGCCTTCCTGATCGTCATCGGCTATACCGCCGGCGGCTCGCTGATCTTCTATACATTTACCACATACATGCAGAAATATCTCGTCAATACGGCCGGTTTCGACAAGGAAGTCGCCAGCTTGACGATGACGACGGTGCTGTTCGTCTACATGCTGATGCAGCCGCTGTTCGGTACCCTGTCGGACAGGATCGGCCGCCGCAATTCGATGCTGATTTGGGCCGCCCTTTCCGTGCTCACGACCGTGCCGCTGCTGACGGCGATCGGCACGACGAACAACGCTTACAGCGCTTTCCTTCTCGTGATCGCCGCTCTTGCGGTCGTCAGCCTCTACACCTCGATCAGCGGCATCGTGAAGGCGGAGATGTTTCCGGCGCAGGTGAGGGCGCTCGGGGTCGGGTTCGCCTACGCGATCGGGAATGCGCTTTTCGGCGGAACGGCAGAGTATGTCGCGCTCTGGTTCAAGTCGGTCGGCCACGAGGCGTGGTTCTTCTGGTACGTGACGGCCATGATGGCTATCGCCCTGATCTCCGCCATCCTCATGCCGGACCCCCGCCGGGGCGGCTACCTGCAGGGCGAAGGAACGACCGATTGATCCTATGGGTCAGGACAATTCCCTAGATCGCGATTGGCGGCCGCGCTGACTTTCGGGGCCGTATGGGGGTCGGGGGGATCGAGGAGGCGAGATCGAACCGGGTGACGGCGTCCGCGGTCACCGCGCGGTGTGACCGTTCGTTTTGAAGCTCTTCGTCGATGATTTGGCGCATGCCGGATTTAAATCTTTCCTCGCTGAACCACCCGGCATGGGTTCGGATGGCTTGCGGCGAAAACGAGCGTTCGGTCGCCTCGAATTCCAATACGGCATCGATGAGCGCCTCGACCGACTGCTCGTCGAAGAGGATGCCGGTGCGGCCTGGCACAACCGTTTCCAATGCCCCGCCGCTTCCGAACGCGATAACCGGCCGTCCGCTTGCCATCGCCTCGACGGGGACGATGCCGAAATCCTCCTCACCGGGAAAGATCAGCGCACGGCAGCGGGCAAGCTTGTCCTTGAGCTCCGAGAACGCTACCCGGCCGAGAAATTGGACCGTCGGGCCGGCCTGGCGCTTGAGCTCGGCGATGCCCTTTCCCTCTCCGATCACCACGAGGTTGCGTCCCATTTTGGTGAAAGCGGCGACGGCGATGTCGAGGCGCTTGTAAGGGACGATCTGCCCGGCACAGAGATAGAAGTCCCCAATCTCTCTCGAAGGCGCGAAGTCTGCGACGTTGACGGGAGGATAAAGAACCGTGGCTGGGCGCCGATAGTATTTCCTGATGCGTGCCGCGACATGGTGGGAATTCGCGACGAACCGGTCGACGCGCGTGCTGGTGTTGACGTCCCAGGATCGCAGCATCGGCGCCATGAACGGCATTGCAATGCGCTGTAACCGCCCGGCGGTCGAAAGATAGGTTTGATAGTGATCCCATATATAGCGCATGGGCGAATGGCAGTAACAAATATGCGGCGTGTGAGGCTGCGGAATGATCCCCTTCGCCGGCCCCGATTCGCTCGACAGGATCAGGTCGTAGCCGCTGAGGTCGAAACTCTCGAGCGCGAAGGGCATGAGCGGCAACAGCGATTGGTAGTTGCGAACGGCACCCGGAATACGTTGCAGGAATGAGGTTTTGACCGTGTGGCTTCTGATTTTTTCCGATACCCGGCTTGGGTCGTAGACGAGGGTGAATATGTCGGCGTCTGGATAGAGATCGCAGAGCGCCTCCACGACCTTCTCGCCGCCGCGCATCGAAACGAGCCAGTAATGAACGATGGCCACGCGCATGTTGAGGCTCCCACATCAAGTCGTGAATTGTCGATCGGATGCTTGCGTAAATAGCTGCAGCAATTGTTGGACGTCGCTGCGCGCGTCTCTCACCACCCTCTCGCGTTCATCGGCGGGGATCCCTTCCTTTGCCGTTTGGCAGAGAAGATCGATCGTCGTTTCGGCGCTCGTTACGGCCACGTCACAGAGAAACGCTTCGCGATGAACGGACTGCATGAAGGAGCGCAGTTTTTGATCCCAGGCGAGGCCGACGGAGGGTACGCCGAAGGAATAGGCGGCGATGATGGCATGCAGGCGATAGGCGACGAGGACTTCGAGACCAGAAATGATGGCGCACAATTCATCCGGAGTTCGCTGGACCGGAAAGGAGATCGCCTCGCCGCCGGCGGCGGCCATCCGCGCTCGAAGGCTCTGGAGATAGACGATGTCCTCGGGGCTGCCGTTTGTGAACGCGACCACATGGAAACCCCTGCCGACCAAGCCCTTCACCAGATCCAGATACCAATTTTCGAGATGGGCGCGACCTGGCGCGTGATCGGCATGATAGCTGATCGCGATATGGCTCATCACCCCGATACCCGCGACCGGGCGATCCGTTTCGTGGATATTCGAACGTGGTATGAAATCGGATGCCAGCAGGCCTGGATCGCGGACGACAACGGCCTCACGACCGCTGTGAACGCCGAATTTCTCATCCCACAGCTGTTTCGACGTCCGATCCCGAACGAAGACGCCGCGCAGCAACGGGCTTGAGAATGCTTGTCTGACCATCGCCAGCCCGCGCGGCGTCCAGCTTTTCGCGACGCCGGATGCGTAGACGGCGAAAGGAAGAGAAAGACGTTCGGCCTCTTCGACGGCCAATGCGAGCTTCGTCGGGAAATTGAGGTCGATATCTGAAAGCAGATTGCCTCCGCCGATGACCACCCCGTTTGCGCCGGCGAGATGCCGGGCAAAATGGGGGCGCCAGCTCTGCCTTGCCTTGATGGCGAGGGGGAGGCGCACCAGCTGTTGGCGCAGTTGCCCGGGCATCAGATCGAGCGCCGAGAGGATTTGCTTGCGGCCAGCCATGGCGTCGCCATAGGCTCGGCGGCCGGCGAGATCGATCGACCAGGTATCGCTGTCCGCTCCGAGCGCGATCAGCGTCTTCTCCAGGCATTCCGAAAGCAAGCCGTCGCCGAGATTGGGGCTGTATTTTGCATTGAAGAGCCTGAGCCGCGGCGCTTCGTCGCTACTCGTCCAGTCCGAGGCCGGTCCGGAGCGTTCAATCGACGGCAGGTCGGCGAAAGGCTCTAGCCTTTCGGATCCGCTTCTCATCCGCGTCTCGTGAACGTCAGAACGCATCGTGGTCCATCCTCAAGGGTTGGGCTACAGAAAGGGTCAGGCGTAGTTCGCGGCGTGATTTTCCTGCAAGCAGCTTGCGTAGCAGTCGAGCAATCCGTCTCGCCACTCTTCAGGCGTTGTCGAAAGTTTGGCTGTTCGTCGGTAGGCTTTCTCGCTCATTGCCCGGATCTCTTCGGTCGGCGCCTCGGCAAGCTTGCGGATAGCGGCGGCGAAGGCGTCTGGATCCGAGGTATCGCAGGCGAGCCCGATGCCAGCGGCGGCGATCTCGTCGGCCAGATACGCCTTTTTCGAGATCAGAACCGGAATGCCGCTGAGGGAGGCTTCCATAGCCACGAGCCCGAAGGGTTCAGGATATCGGGTCGGCATCAGCAATGCCCGTGCCGAGCGCACCGCGGCCGCGATTTCACCGTGGTCCAGCCAGCCCAGTACGCGAATTTTGCCGCCGCGTGCCGATATGCTGTCACGAAGCGGTCCGTCGCCGATGACGGTAAGTCCCACCCCGGCACGGGTCGCGGCCTCGATAGCGTCCTCTATTCCTTTTTCGGGTGTCAGCCTGCCGATGAAGAAGAAGTCCTTGTTGTCCTCCGCCTGGATGCGCTCCTGACTGTAGGGAGTGATCGGATTGCGAATTGTCTGGAGGATCTCGGCGGGGTAGCCGGACCTTCGGAACAAGGGCGCCATTTTTTCGTGGAGAAGAATGACGGCGTGTGGGAGGGCGTCGCCGCGGATGAGGGTCGAGCGCAACCGCGCCGAACGGCCCATGCGCCAGACTTTTTGCGCGTAGCTTCTCTTGTCGCAATTGCTGAGCATGCAAGCGCCGCTCAACGGGCGGCAGTCGCAGGCCACTTCGGAAGGGTAGTGGTAAAAAGCACCATTCGGACAGGCGAGAAAATAGTCATGCGCGTGCAGGACAGTGCGGCGAGCGACCGGAGACAGGGCAACAAAAATGGAGGGCGAGAGGATCTTTGACCAGCCGTGGACATGATAGATCGTGCGCTCGGTATCGTGGTTACGGATCCAGCGCTCGATCATTCCCTTGGCCGTGGCATTGTGCAGGCCCGCAAACAGCGTCCGGTACCGGCTGCCGGTCAGAATATGCTCGCCGCCAAGTGCAACGACGTCGACATCGAGCGCTCGGAGTTCTGGGTTTGCCCCGTCGTCACCGCAAAGATAGGTGACGGGAACGCCGAATTGTCGAAAGAGCCGCACCGACAACAATGCGAGGCCCGTCGCACCGCCCCTGGCGAGGGAGATGTCGTTGATGACGACGATGCGATCGAAGGCGGCGCCGCCGTTTCGGCGGTACCGTTCGATCGGTTCGATGGGGGCGACGGCAGCGCCGGGAGGTGGCGGGCCGCCTTGTTCAAAGGCAATTCCGAACTCGGATACCGTCATTTATGGATCCCCGCGCGTGTCATGCGGCGCACAACATCAGCACACAGTGTAACTATGGAGCGCGCGCGGGTTGGTGATTGTGATGAGGCCGGGCGAGAGGTTCACGATGCGGCTGCGCTCCCACTCTCTGAGGCATCTATTGACCTTCTCTCGAGATGCGGGAAGCATCGATGCTAGCTGGTGCTGGGAGATGTTGATGGTGGTCATCGTGCGCCCGATATTGGGGTCCCTCGAAGATAATCGAATCAGCGTATTGGCCAGGCGTGACGCGACACTGATCGCTGTCAGGCCGACAACTCTGCTTTCCAGTTCGGTTATGCGGCGCAGGACATAATAAAGAAGATCTCTGGAGAGCTGGGGATCCTGACCCAGCGCATCCTTTATGATCTTCCCGTCCAAAGCCCATATTTCGCAGTTTGTCAGCGCATACACTTCAAAGAGAGGCTTCGATCGCCCCAGAATCTCAAGTTCGCCAAAAATACCACCGGAAGAGGAAGTTGCCATGACGAACTCGCGCCCGTCCACGAGGTAGGTCACTACCTTCGCCAGGCCATCGTGCACAAGATATATATAGTTCGAGACGTCGTCTCTTCTAAGTATCCCGTCTCCCTTTGCGTAATATTTTACGATTTTAGAGTTTAGAAGCCGGCTGCTGTATTCCTGTCCGATAGTTTCGAAGTAGTCTATTTCGCCAGTGCTGTATACTGCTTGCAGAGTACGATTCTCATTTGGCATTTGGGACCCCTAATAATTTGACCAAGTCAAGTTAAAGTTGGGTGTCCCCCCCTAGATAAACGTGAAGCGACATCTTTTGCTGTTCCGCTCCTCGCCATATTAGAAGAGTATATTGAAAGGATGTCGTTGACTATGACCTTGGTCACAGACACGCCTAAGCGAAAGGGCGTATCTTTGCGCATCGCACCATAAGTGTCTCTGTGGAAAGAGGGTTTTGCATGGCCAGAATTCTTCAGAAAATGTATTTGGCGAGGGACAATTCTAGCGCGCTTATTCCAGAAGATTCATCCATATCTAGAGTATATGCATTAGGCGGATCGTATAAGAGACTTATCGATATTGTGCTGGCTTCGGTAGCGCTCGTCTTGGCAATCCCGATTTTTGCCATCGTCGCCGTCGCCATCAAGCTTTGCGACAGAGGACCGATCTTCTTCAAGCACGAGCGCGTCGGGCTCGGCGGGAAGACATTTTCGTGCATGAAGTTCCGAACGATGCGGGTCCGATCGGAAATTCATCTGATGCAATACCTTGAGGCCGATCCGACGGCGGCGGAAGAGTGGAACTCAAAACAGAAGCTATCGAACGACCCCCGCATCACGGCTATCGGTGGCTCCCTCAGGCGTTCCAGCATTGATGAACTACCGCAACTGATCAATGTGCTGAAGGGCGACATGAGCCTCGTTGGGCCACGTCCGGTTACGACCGAAGAGATGGCTCGCTACGGCCGCGATGCATCCTACTATCTCTCCGCCCGCCCGGGCTTGACCGGGGCTTGGCAGGTCAGCGGTCGAAATGACGTTCCATATGCGCAACGGGTCCTTATGGATGCCGAATACTGCCGAACGTGGTCACTGTTCGGAGACATATCCATCATGCTGCGCACCGTGCCCGCCCTGTTTGCGCAGCGTGGTTCTTATTGATGCGGCGCCGGCGTTTGCTCATGGCGAGACAACTCCGACGCGGCGGTAGGCGTTCATATGAGTATTGAACCGATCGGCATCTTTCTCGCAATCGCCGGCCTCTACGTGGTCGTGGCCGGGCTGGCGGCTGGCGCATATGTGCTCTGCATCGCCATGCTGCTTGGGGCCGCCGCCGCCCTGCTTCTTCCATCTCTTGGAGGATCGAGCATTCAACCGGCACATTTCATGCTGGCCTTCCTCGCGCTTGCCGTCCTTTTGCGCCCCAGAACCCTCGCTGCCTGTCTGTCTTCACTGAGCTATCCGGGTCCCGGTTTCTGGTTTACGGTTTTCACGCTCTATTCCGTCCTGACCGCCATTTTCCTGCCACGGATTTTTGAAGGCGCCACCGTCGTCTATTCTCTGGCGCGCAGCGACGATATGCGCGGTATTCTGAGCACGCCGCTTTCGGCTGGCACCAGCAATCTCACGCAGTCCATCTATATGATCGGCAGCCTCGTTTGTTTTGCGATTTTCGCCGCTTACGCTCGCCTCGGTGGCGCTGCCGTCATGGCAAGGGCGCTCACCCTTGCCGGCGCGGTCTGCATATTCTTCGCGATTGCCGATGTCGTCACCTACCAGACCAACACCGCGGACCTCCTTTCCGTCATCCGCAACGCCAACTACCGCATGTTGAACGACGGCGAGATCCAGGGGTTCAAGCGCATCGTCGGTTCGTTCCCGGAGGCGGGTACTTTCGGATATTTCGCTCTTGCACTGTTCACGTTCGTGCTGATGCTCGGCCTTGAGTCCTTCCCGACGCCCTTTCTGGCGCCGGTTGCGATCTCACTCGGTATCGCACTCATTCTCAGCACGTCGACGACGGCCTATGTGGCAAGCGCGATCACCGCGCTTATGGTTCTTGGCTTCTGCGTCGTGCGGATCCTGAGGGGGAAGGGGACGTCGCGGCACCTTGCCTATGCGGTTGGTTGCGTCTTTGCCCTGCCGCTGGTCATCATGGCTTTGATGCTGATCCCGTCGGTATGGGAAAGCATCAGCGGGCTTGCTCACGCGACATTGACGACAAAGCTCGAGTCCCAATCCGGTGCCGAGCGCATGCGTTGGAACGCGCAGGCGCTCAGTGCCTTCGTCGATACCAACGGAATGGGAGCCGGGCTCGGCAGTATCAGGGCATCGAGCTTCGTAGTCGCCCTGCTTGCCAACGTCGGCGTTCCCGGCACGATCCTGTTTGTCATTTTCGTGTACAGCCTCATTCGCGCCGTCGCGAAACAGAAGAACAGCCAGGGTGTCGATGGGGTGGTCGGCCTGGCGGCAATGTTGTCGTGCCTCGCCCAGATCACGGCGGCAGTGATTTCCGCAAGCGCGGTCGATCTTGGTCCGCTCTTTGCGATCACGGCCGGCCTTGCCGCGGCTTATGGCATTGGCCCGCTGCACGCCCCAGCGCAAACCGCGCTTTCCAAGCCTTTCCCGCTTTTCGATCTGCAATCCGGTTCGCCGATGTGGCTGGCCGGCGCATCGCAGGCGGATTACGCACCATACAATGGAGGTGATGGCCGTGTATAACCGTCCCGCACCGTTCACCTACCAGCCGCTCCCGACGACGGCGGCCCATGAACGGCCGCTCGATATTAAGGCACTGTTGCACGTACTCTATTCCAACGCGTTGACGATCCTCGGCTCCGCCGCTCTCTTCGGCGCCTTGGCGCTCATTTATATCTTGATTACGCCGCCGACGTTCTTGGCGAGCGCCCAACTGATGATATCAGCGCAGAAAATTGGCGCGGCGGACGACCAGCCCACGGCGGCGGACGAGGTGATCGTCGAAAGCCAGATGGAAATCATCAAGTCCGGCGAGGTTCTGCGCGGCGTGGTGACGGATCTTAAGCTTGCCTCCAATCCGGAATTCGCCGCGGGCGGCTTTTCGATCGGCGAGGCATTGCATTCGCTGCTCGCCATGCTGTCGTCCAGCAAGAGCGGCGATGGGCAGGCAGCCGTGAGCGAGGATGCGGCTGAGAACGAGCTGGTGGTGGAACTCAGACGCCAGCTCTGGGTCCGCAGGGTCGGTCAGTCCACCGTGATGGAGGTGTCGGCCGGCTCGACTGATCCTCAGATGGCCGCGGCGATTGCCAATTCCGTGGCCCAGCATTTCATCAGCCACGATATCGCGACGAGATCGCAATCCGCGCAACGTTCGAGTGACTGGCTCGCCGAACGCGTTGCACACCTGAAAGCCGATGTCCTCGTGGCCGATCGGGCTGCGACGCAATTCCAGGCAGCGGGTGATCCCGGCGATAAATTCAAACTGGCCGAGCTGAAGAGTGCGGCGGACACCGCACGCCGTCTCTATGAGACATATCTTCTGAACCTTTC